>CAXTTP010000089.1:0-9970 GCA_964247195.1 uncultured Sphingomonadaceae bacterium | reverse complement strand
CGTTCGACTTGACGTGCTTGGCGACCGTCCAGGCGAACAGGCAGTCGGCAAGCTCCTGTCCGGTCGGCTGCCGTCGGGTCACGATCTTGAGCGCGGCGGCGTCGAGGCGACCGCCGTCGCGCGACTGGACGAGCATGCCGCCGGCGATGGTCTTCATCGTCAGCCCCGGCCGCGCCGGATCGGGCAGGTCGCCGGTGATCAGCAGCCGCAGGTTCTTCTTGCGCGCGAACACCGCGCGCGCCGCCTCGTCCGCCGCGGGCGCCGCCACCACCTCGGTGAAGATACCCGATATGGCCTCCGCGGTCGGCCCGTCGAGCGGACGGTTGACGGCGATGATGCCGCCGAACGCCGACACGCTGTCGCACGCTAGCGCCGCACGGTATGCGGCGATCAGGTCGTCCGCGCTGGCCACGCCGCAGGGGTTGGCATGCTTGACGATCACCACCGTCGGCGGCCCGTCGCGGAACTCCGCGACGAGCTCCAGCGCGGCGTCGGCGTCGTTGTAATTATTGTAGCTGAGCTCCTTGCCCTGCACCTGGCTCGCCTGTGCGATGCCGCGCGCGGCGGGACCGTCCGGCACATAGAGCGCCGCCTGCTGGTGCGGATTCTCGCCGTAGCGGAGCGCCGCGGCGCGCCGGAGCGGGACGCTGAGCGCATCGGGGAAGGTCGCGCCCTGGTCGACACCGGCGAACCAGCCCGCGATCGCCGCGTCATAGGCGGCGGTCGCAGCGAACGCCTTGGCCGCGAGTCGCCTGCGCGTATCGAGCCGGAGCGCGCCGCCGGTCTCGTCGAGCTCGGCGAGGAGCGCCGGATAATCGGCCGGGTCGGTGACGATCGCGACATAGGCGTGGTTCTTCGCCGCCGAGCGGATCATCGACGGGCCGCCGATGTCGATATTCTCGATCACCTCGTCGCGGCCCGCGCCGCGCGCGACGGTCTGCTGGAACGGATAGAGGTTCCCGACGACCAGATCTATCGCCGCGATCCCGTGCTCGGCCATCGCCGCGGCATGGGCGGGATCGTCGCGGATGCCGAGCAGGCCGCCATGGACCTTGGGGTGGAGCGTCTTGACGCGGCCGTCCATCATCTCGGGAAAGCCGGTGAGATCGGCAACGTCGCGCACCGCGAGCCCGGCGCCGCGCAACGCGGCGGCGCTGCCGCCGGTCGAGACGAGTTCGGCGCCGTGGCGGACGAGCGCCTCGCCGAGCGCGATAAGGCCGCCCTTGTCGAAGACCGAGAGGAGCGCGCGGCGGATCTTGATGTCGGTCATGCGCGGCCGTCTAGCGACGTCCGCACGCCAAGGGAACCGCGATCAGCCGGCCCGACGCAGCATCCAGCCGACCGCGCTGCCGGTGGCCGGGCTGGTGCCGCTGATGACGAGCTGGCTGGTCGCGCGCGGCCGCCCCAAGCGATCGACCCAGACGCTGTCCTCAATCGCGAGCGTGCCGCCGCGGCAGCGGAACTGCCAGAGCGGCCCGTCGTAGATGCGCAGCAGCGCGCCGAGCCCGTCGGCGGTGTTGCTGACCTCGACCGACGGCGCCAGGTGGAAGCGGATCGCGAAATCGATGTCGCTCGTGCGGCGGGTGCGGCCGGAGGGGACGAGCAGATCCTCGCCGGTCAGCTCGCGGCCGTCCGCGGAAAGCTGGAGCTGGCGACGGTGGACGAAACCGTGGCGCCGGGCATAGCCGTCATGGCTGACGTCGAGCCGGCTGCCGCTGTCTTCCTCCTGCCGGTCGAGCTCGACCTCGACGACGCCACGGCCGAGCGAGCCGTCCTCGTGGATCGCGGTCGAATTCGTGTCGGCGAGGATCAGCGTGGAGTGGGCGGCGGTGGTGCGCAGCGCCTCGGTAAGCTCGGCCGGGAGCGGCCGGCCGCCGCGGCCACCGCCGCAATTCACGATCAGCCGGTTGACGCCGTCCGACATCTCGAAAGCGAGCGTCGAGGCGCAACCGCCGGCGGCCAGGCGGGCGATCGGCGGCGGCGCGGCATCCAGAACCAGGGTCGTCTGGCCGGCGACGAGCCGCTGATAGCCCCAGTCGCGGGCCTGGCGAAGCGGCCGGGCGCGCACGCCGGACGCCTCCACCGCCGAGTCGATCCGGCGGGCGCCGACCGGCGCGCAACCCTGCCAGCTCGACAGCGCGCCGTCGCCGAGGATCACGCCGAGCAGCGCCGGCACCATCCGGCCGAGCGCGTCCGTGATCGCCTCGGCGGGTCACGGGCAACGGCTCGCCGCGCGCGACGCTCGCCTCGTAGATCGCGCGCAGCTGGGCGAGGAGCTCGATGATGTCGAGCTGCGCGACCGGCGAACGATTGACGAGGCCGCCGTCGCCATGGACCGAGAGCGCGAGCGCGCGGCCGATGCCCGATTCGCCGCGGGCCAGCCGCGCCTCGCCGCCCGGCACCAGCAGCCCCGCCGCGACGACGCCGGCCCAGGCCGCGATACGGGCGGGGCCGGGCGGCGCCTTGTCGGCGCCGCGATCGAGGTGGCGTGCGCCGCGCGCCAGCGTGTTCAGCACCATCGAGCGGTAGGTCGGGTCCTCGCCGGACAGCAGCAGCGGCGCATAAGCGGTCCAGAACAGCAGCCGCCGGCCCCACAGGTCCGGCCGCCACGCCGGCTCGGTCAGCGTGTCGGCGTGGACCGCGAGCCATCTGGCGGTGATCTCGACCGAGATCGGCGCGGCCGCGCCGAGATCCTCGACCATGGCGAGATCGCGCAGCCAGGCGAAGCTCTGCAGGTGCTCGGTCATCGCCGGCGAGACCGCGAGCGTCGCGAAGTCCAGCGTCGCGATGTCGACGGCTTCGCCATGGTGCAGGATCCGCCCGTCCAGCATCGCCGCGCCGGCGCGCACGTCGCCGGGGACGGGATCGTCCGGGATCGCCAGCAGCTTCAGCGGATAGCGGCCACGCAGCCGCAGGCTGTGCAGCGGCGTGCGCCAGGCGAGGCGATGGAAGCGGATCGCGATCCGCTCGATCAGCGACATGCCTTCGCCGGACGCGCGGATCAGGCGCCGGCCGGGCTCGATGCTGTCCCCCCCGGCCATCGTCAGCCGCCCTTCAGCGCGGCGATGTTGGCGGCGTAGCGGTCGGCGCCGCCCTTGAAGCTGGCCGTGCCGGCGACGAGCACGTCTGCGCCGGCGGCGATCGCGAGCGGCGCCGTCGCCGCATCGATGCCGCCGTCGACCTCGAGGTCGATCGCCTTGCCGAGCTTGTCTATCGCTTTGCGGACCGCTTCGATCTTGCGGAGCTGGCCGGTCAGGAAGCTCTGCCCGCCGAAGCCGGGATTGACGCTCATCACGAGCACGAGATCGACCTCCTCGAGCACGTAATCGAGCATCTTTGCCGGCGTCGCGGGGTTGAGCGAGACGCCGGCGCGCTTGCCCAGAGCCTTGATCCGCTGGAGCGTGCGGTGGAGGTGCGGCCCCGCCTCGGGATGGACGGTGATGCCATCCGCGCCCGCCTCGGCGAAGGCATCGAGATAGGGGTCGACCGGCGCGATCATCAGGTGGACGTCGAACGGCTTGGTGGTGTGCGGGCGGATCGCCTTCACCACCGCCGGGCCGATGCTCAGGTTGGGCACGAAATGGCCGTCCATGACGTCGACATGGATCCAGTCGGCGCCGGCCGCATCGATCGCGCGCACCTCGTCGCCCAGCCGGGCGAAATCGGCGGACAGGATCGAGGGCGCGATGCGGACGGGCTGTTGCATGGACCGCGGCCTTACCGCCGGCCCGGAATCGCGGCAAGCCGATCCATGTCAGTCGATCCGGCGGAACCGGGCGACGAAGAAGCCGTCCGCGCCGCCCCGCTCGGCGAGCATGCCCGGCAGCACCCGGACCCGGCCGGCACCGCCGGGGACGATGCCGGCGGGCAGTTCCTCCGGCAGGACGGGATCGCGCGCGAAGCGGCGGTCGGCGGCGAAGCCGTCGGCGATGGCCTCGCCCTCGGCCGGTTCGAGCGAGCAGACCGAATAGACCAGCCGGCCACCCGGCTTCACCCAGTCGGCGGCGCGCGCGAGCATCGCCGCCTGGGCCTCGGCGAGCCCGGCGACGGCGCGGTCGCGGACGCGGTGGAGCACATCCGGATGGCGGCGGAAGATGCCGGTGGCGGAGCAGGGGGCATCGAGCAGCACGGCGTCGGCGGCGCCATCGGGCAAGAAGGTCATAACGTCGGCGACGCGCAGCTCCGCCGCGAGTCGCGTCCGCGCGAGATTGTCGCCGAGGCGGGACGTGCGCTGATCGGAGAGATCGACCGCCGTGACGTCCCAGCCGGCGGCGGCGAGCTGCAACGTCTTGCCGCCGGGCGCGGCGCAGAGGTCGAGCGCGCGGCGCCCGCTGCCCGGGCCGAGCAGACGGGCAGGCAGCGAGGCGGCGAGATCCTGTACCCACCACGCGCCCTCGGCGAAGCCGGCGAGCTCGGCGATGCGGGCGGGCCGGTCGATCCGAACGTGGCCAGGTGCGAGGCTGACGCCGCCCAGCCGATCCGCCCATTCCGCCGTCGCCGCCGGATCGCGCAGCGTGAGATCGAGCGGCGGCTGCCCGGCGAGCATCGCCCGGGCGGCTGTCACCGTCGCCTCTCCCCAATTCTTGCGCCACCGCTTCGCGACCGCCGGCGGCAGCGACGGCGGCTCAGGCAAGGCGGTAGCGGCGCGCATCACGGTGCCGAACACGCCGTGGACGAGCCGCTTCGGGCCGCCCTCAACCAGTGGCAGCGCGGTCGTGATCGCGGCATGCGGCGCGGTGCCGAGAGCGAGCGTCTGGACGAGCGCGATTCGCAGCACCGATCGCGCCTTGGCGTCGTGCGGCAGCGGCTTGGCGGTGGCGGCATCGATCAGGGCATCGAGATCGGTCATCCGCCGCAGCACGGCGGCGGCGATGGCGTGGGCGAAGGCGCGATCGTCGGCGCGCTCGAGCCCCTCGGTCGCGCGCGGCAGCGCCGCCTCCAGCGGCAGGCCCTGGCGCAGCACCGCGTCGAGCAGCCGCAACGCCGCGCGTCGCGCGCCCAGGCCGGCGGGATCGGTGTCGCTCAGCCGCGCGAGTCCCGGGGCGGGTGGACGAGCAGCAGGGTCGCCGTGAAACCGTTCATCTTGCGTCTCGTTCTCCGCGCACCGATGTGGGCCGCAACGCGCCCCCTTCAATCAGGATGCCGCCATGGCCGCCGACCGACCACCCCACGTCAAGCCCCCCGCGCATTGGGCGAAGAGCCCGCCGCCGCCCTCGCCGGAAGCGGTGACGCCGCCGCCTCAGCCCGACGACCAGCCCGATCCCACCCGCTACGGCGACTGGGAGCGCAAGGGCATCGCCATCGACTTCTAGCCTTCGCCCCCGCCTCAGGGCTCACCATCGGCGACGAGCTTTCCCTGGCGCGCCTTGTAGACATATTGGCTCGACACCAGCCAGCCCTTGAGCGGGCGGAGCGGCAGCAGGCAGGTGACGATAAGGAACGGAAAGCTCGTCAGCAGATGCACCCAGAAAGGCGGGCTGAAGTGGAGCTCGATCCAGATCGTCAGGATCACGCTCGGCACGCAGGCGAAGCAGAGCACGAAGAAGGCCGGGCCATCGCCGGGATCGGCGAAGCCGTAATCCAGCCCGCAGACCTCGCATACGCCGCGCAGCTTCAGGAAGCCGTTGAACAGGTGCCCGCGGCCGCAGCGCGGGCAGCGGCCGCGCACGCCGGTGCGGAGCGGGTCGAGCCGGGGCCAGTCGCGCGTCTCGTCCTGCTCGGCCATGTCGGGCCTATCGGCCGACGCTCCTGCCGATGCAAGCGAATGACGCGGCCGCAGCGATCGCCTACCACACGGCGATGCTGCCGCCCGACTTCTTCGCCAGCGATGTCGTGACCGTCGCCCGCGCGCTGATCGGCGCGACGATCGACGTTGACGGCGTCGGCGGCATCATCGTCGAGACCGAAGCCTATCACCACGAGGATCCCGCCTCGCACAGCTTCGGCGGCCGCACGCCCCGCAACGCCGCGATGTTCGGGCCGCCGGGCCATGCCTATGTCTATCGCAGCTACGGCATCCACTGGTGCCTCAACTTCGTCTGCGAGGCAGAAGGATCGGCCAGCGCGGTGCTGCTGCGCGCGATCGAGCCGGTCGACGGGATCGCGGCGATGCAGGCCCGGCGCGGGATCGCGGAGCCGCGGCTGCTCTGCGCCGGGCCCGGCCGGCTGACCCAGGCGCTGGCGGTGACGCGCGCGCTGGACGGGATGCGGCTAGACGCCGAGCCTTTCGCGATGGCGGAAGCCGCCGCAGCAGCCGAGATCGTCGCGGGGCCCCGCATCGGCATCAGCCGGGCCGTCGACCTGCCGTGGCGGTTCGGCTTGGCCGGCTCGCGCTTCCTCAGCCGGCCGTTTGCGGCGCGCCCCCGCGCTGCACCTGCGCCCAGCGCTGGCGGACATAGATGAACGCGGCTGCCAGCGTGAGCGCCACGACCAGCCAGGGCGCATAGCCGAGCGCCGTGTCGATCGAATCGGCGACGACGTTGGGCCTGTCCGACACCCGCTCGACGATCCACGCCGCCGCCGCGATCCCCGCCACCCACGCCCCGGCGACGCGGAGGATCGTATAAGCCGGCGTGCGCGCGAGGATCAGCAGCGACGGCAGCACGCAGGCGACGACGGCGAGCTGGATGATCTCGATGCCCAGGTTGAAGCCGAGGATCGACTGCGCCTTCTGCAGCGGCTCGAGCACGAAATGGCCGATGACGGTGGCGAAGGCGAGGCCGTGGACGAGCCCGAAGCCGCCGGCGATCAGCGCCTCGCGCCCGGCGAAGATCGGTCGCCAGGCGTGAAAGGCGGAGACGAGGATCGAGATCGCGATGCCGGTCTCGACCGGCCGCGATGGCAGACTCCAGCCGAAGAAGGCGCCGCCGATCAGCGTGATCGAATGGCCGACGGTGAAGGCGGAAACGACCGCCAGCAGCCGCCGCGAGGTGTGCCGGAAACCACCGAACCCGCCCCACGCCTTGCCGCGCGCCAGCAGCGGCGCCGGCAGGATCAGGGCGAGCAGGAACAGGAGATGGTCGTGCCCTTCGGCGATATGGTGCATGCCGAGGCCGACCGCGGCCGAGAAGCCGCGCCAGGCGCTGCCCTGGCCGCGGTCGACATGGGCCACGAACAGCGGTTGCTGGAGACCGCCGATCATCGCCGGATCACCGCCCGAAAGCGTGCCGCCGCGATAGTCCGCGCGCGCGAAGACGAGCACGAAATGGTTGGCGACCTTGTCGATCACGCCATCGTAGAACAGGTCGAACCGGCGTGGCGAGGCGTCCGGCGGCGGCGTCAGCAGCAGATGAACCTGCAGGTCGGCCTGATAATTGTCGTCGAGCACCTGCAGGTCGCGGATCCGCACCACCCAGGCGCGGCCATCGGCGGCGTGGACGGCAATGTGCTTGCTCACATAGGCGGCGAGCATCGACCGGTCGGCGGCGAAGCCGGCAGGGTCGGTATGGACCTTGATGCCGGAGCCATATTCGAGCTCGTTGATCGGGATCAGCAGCTCGGCAGCGACGCGGTCGCTCGCGAAATCGAGGAACACCACCGAGTTCGGCATCAGGTGCGCCTGTGCCGGCTGAATGGCCAGCACGAGGCCCAGCCAGAGGGCGAGCAACCCAACCGCATTGCGCAGTGTCAGCGCCCTCACGCCAAACCTCCCGCCCAGTCCCCGGCCGACATGCCGCAGCCATGGCGCTTAGTCGCATGAATTGCGCGACGGCAATCAGAAGTCGGTGCTGACGTTGATCCCGAAATAGCGGCTCGCATCGCGCGGCACGAAGCGGACGAGGCCACCGCCGGCGCCGCTCGCCAGGAGGTAGGAGGAATAGTTCTTGTCGGCGATGTTCTTCACGATCGCCCGCACCGCGAACGGCAGGTCGCCCTTGCCGACCAGCGCGATGCTGGCGTTCCAGATGCCGTACGCCGGCTGGATCGTGTCCGGCCGCTCGTCGAGCTGGAACTGGGTCTTGCTCTTCCAGGTATAGTCGCTGTTGAGTTCCAGCCCGTAATCACCGCCGAGCGGGATCGTGTAGGTGCCCTCGCCGTGCAGCTTCCACTTCTGCGAATAGGGCAGGGGCTGGCCGTCGATGTTGACGCAGCTCGTCGAGCTCGCCGGACAGCTGAAGCGATCGACCCGCGCCTTGGTGCGGGCGAAGGCGAAGGAGAGCGACAAAGCGTCGAGCGGCCGGGCGGCGATGTCGCCCTCGATGCCACGGGTCGAGACCTTGCCGGCGTTGATCAGCTTGGTGATCGTGGCGCCGTTCAGGAAGTCCGAGAAGTTCGCCTGGAAATTGTCGAACTTGGTGATGTAGCCGGCGAGGCTGCCCGATACGCGATGATCGAAGGCGCTGCCCTTGATCCCGACCTCGTAGCTGTTCGACGTTTCGGGCTTGAGCGGCGGCTCGTCGAAGCTGCGCATGTTGAAGAAGACGTTGTATGCCTGACCCTTGTAGCCGCGCGAATAGGTGGCATAGGCCGTCGCTTGCGGCACGATGTCGTACTGGAGCCCGACGCGCAGGCTGTAATCGGTCTTGTGGGTGCTGTCGGCCGAGCTGTGGTTGGTCTGGATCGCCGGCGTGTCGCTGTTGATCGCCGATCCGGCGGCGAGTTGCGCCGTCGATATGCGGTCATGATAGCTGCTGAGCTTGTCATAGATCAGGCGGCCGCCGAGGATGCCGCGCAGCTTGGACGTGAAGTTGACGTTCGCTTCGCCGAAGGCGGCCAGGTTGGTGGCGACGATGCCATAGCCGGCGACGCCGCAATCGTGGCGAACGTTGGCGAGCGGATCGGCCGGGCAATAAGCCGGCGGCACGAACCCGGCGCGCGGCGCGAGCGCCTGGCGGATGTCGCGCCGGTAGGTCTCATCGGTCTTGGCGCGCAGCGCGTAGAGGCCGAGCACGTAGTCGACGAAGCCGCCCTTGGGCGAGGTCAGCCGCAATTCCTGCGAGATCTGGTGGAAGTCGACGGTGCCGACATCCTCGCCCTGCGGCACACCCGCCGCCGGCACGCCGCTGGCGAGGGCCGCGAAGTTGTCCTGGTCCTGATGCTGGCGGTTCTTCCACTCGCGATAGGCGCTGATCGAGGTGATGGTGAAGTCGCCCAGCTCGAGATCGCCTTGCAGCGATGCGCCGTAATTCTTGTCGGCGACGGTGCTGACAAAGCTCGAATCGATCGTCTGGTTGTGGAGCGAAGCGGTGATCCCCTCGGCCGCAAGCAATGGCGGCAGGGTCGCGCTGTTGGTGACCACGCCCGTCCGGAACGCCACCCGGCTCGTCGCGGCGATCACCCCGGTCGGCACGTCGTCACGCTGGTGGAGATAGTCGGCGCTGAGCGTCAGGCGCAGCGTCTCGGTCGGCGTGAACAGCAGTTTGCCGCGGCCGCCATAGCGCGTGTAGCCGTTGACGTGGCTGTCCGAGCCGATGTCGTAGACGTTGCCGCGCCAGTGGCCGTAGAGGCCGCTCAGCAGGTAATCGAGCTTGCCGGGCACGATCGGGCCAGAAACGGTCGCCTTGAAGCGATATTCGCCGCCCTGATAATAGCCCGCCTCGGCATGGCCGTAGTCGGTGTCGGTCGGCGCCTTGGTCACGATGTTGATGACGCCGGCGGATGCGTTCTTGCCGAACAGCGTGCCCTGCGGCCCGCGCAGCACCTCGACCCGCTCGATCTCGCCGAGGTCGAGCGTCTGCTGGCCGGGGCGGACGAGGACGACGCCATCGACAACCGTCGACACCGAGGATTCGACACCCGGCGACGTGGTGATCGTGCCGATGCCGCGCACGAAGATCGTGCGGTCCTTGTTCGATGCGCCGGCGCGGAAGTCGACGGTGGGGACGATCGTCGAGATGTCCTGGAGGTTGTTGAGGTTCTTCGCGGCGGCGGAGGCGCCGCTCACGACGCTGACCGCGATCGGCACGCTCTGCAGCGTCTCGTTGCGGAACCGCGCGGTGACGACGATGTCGTTGCCGGCCGGCGCCTTGGC
>CAXTTP010000088.1:0-10005 GCA_964247195.1 uncultured Sphingomonadaceae bacterium | reverse complement strand
TCAACTGGGACCCGGTCGACATGACCGTGCTCGCCAACGAGCAGGTGATCGACGGCCGTGGCTGGCGTTCCGGCGCGCTGGTCGAGCGGCGCAAGCTCAGCCAATGGTTCCTGCGCATCACCGACTTCGCCGACGAGTTGCTGGACGGGCTGGCGACGCTGGACCAGTGGCCGGAAAAGGTCCGGACGATGCAGGAGAACTGGATCGGCAAGAGCCGCGGGCTCAAGTTCCGCTTCGCGATTCCGGACGGCGCGCCCGCCGGCCACGAGACGCTGGAGGTGTTCACCACCCGCCCGGACACCATCTTCGGCGCGTCCTTCGCGGCGATCGCGCCCGATCACCCGATCGCGGCGGCACTTGCGGAGACACTGCCCGGCCTGGCCGAGTTCATCGCCGAATGCCGCACCACCGGCACCGCCGCCGCCGAGATCGAGACCGCCGAGAAGAAGGGCTTCGATACCGGCCTGTCGGTGATCCACCCGCTCGATCCGTCGTGGCGGCTGCCGCTGTTCGTCGCGAACTTCGTGCTGATGGACTATGGCACCGGCGCGATCTTCGGCGTCCCCGGCCACGACCAGCGCGACCTCGACTTCGCCCGCAAATATATGCTGCCGGTCACCCGCGTCGTCGCCCCCTCGGCGGCCGAGGCTGACGCCCCGATCGGCGACGAGGCGGACGGCGCGCCCGGCATCCTCGTCAACTCGCGCTTTCTCGATGGGATGGGCGTGGCGGAGGCCAAGGCGGCGGTGATCGCACGGGCCGAAGCGGAGCATTGGGGGCAAGGCACGACGGTCTGGCGGCTGCGCGACTGGGGCGTGTCGCGCCAGCGCTATTGGGGAACGCCGATCCCGATCGTCCACTGCGAGAAGTGCGGCCCGCAGCCGGTACCGCGCGACCAGCTGCCGGTCGTCCTGCCCGAGGACGTCACCTTCGACCTGCCGGGCAACCCGCTGGATCGCCACCCGACCTGGCAGCACGTCGACTGCCCGAACTGCGCCGAGCCAGCCCGGCGGGAGACCGACACGCTCGACACGTTCATCAACTCCTCGTGGTATTTCATCCGCTTCGCCAGCCAGCCGGCCGAGCGGCCGTTCGACCGTGACGTCGCCGAGCAGTGGCTGCCGGTCGGCCAGTATATTGGGGGAGTCGAGCACGCGATCCTGCACCTGCTCTACGCGCGTTTCTGGACGCGCGCACTCTGCCGGATCGGCCGCCTCGGCGTGGCGGAGCCGTTCACCGGCCTGTTCACGCAAGGAATGGTAACGCATGCGACCTACTGGAAACCCGGGGATCTCCGCGAGGGCCACTGGCTTTCCCCGGAGGAGGTCGAGTTCGACGGAGGAGAAGCCTTCCTCAAGGGCACGCGTGATCCCGTCGTCGTCGGCCGCATCGAGAAGATGTCGAAGTCGAAGAAGAACACCGTCGATCCCGGTCCGATCGTCGATCGCTACGGCGCGGATGCGGTGCGCTGGTTCATGCTCTCGGACAGTCCGCCGGAGCGGGACCTGCCGTGGAGCGAGGCGGGCATCGAGGGCGCGTGGCGCTTCCTCCAGCGGCTGTGGCGGCTGACCGAGCAGGTCGACGCCGATGTCCATGGCGCCGACGGATCACTTGATCGCCGGCTGCACCGGACCATCGCCGGGGTCGCCGCCGATATCGAGTCGCTCTCGTTCAACAAGGCGGTGGCGAAGATCTACGAGCTCGCCAACGCGATCGAGAAGGCCGCACCCTCCGCTAGCCGGTCGCAAGCGATCCGCACGCTGGTTCTGCTGGTCGCGCCGATGGTCCCGCATCTCGCCGAGGAAGCATGGTCGCGGATCGGCGGCGACGGCCTGATGGCGGCCGCGGCCTGGCCGGAGGTCGATCCGGCGCTGCTCGTCGACGACGAGGTAACGATCGCCATCCAGGTCAACGGCAAGCTCCGCGACACGCTGACTGTGCCCCGAGGCAGCCAGCGCGACACGCTGGAGGAGCTGGCGCTGGGTTCGGACAAGATCGCCCGCCTGCTCGACGGCAAGCCGCCGCGCAAGGTGATCGTCGTGCCCGACCGGCTGGTGAACCTCGTCGCGTGAGGGCGCTCGCGGCTCTCTCCGCAGCAGCCCTGCTCCTGTCGGGCTGCGGGCTGCATCCGCTCTATGCAGGCGGCGGCCATGGCGCCGTCGCCGGCATGCTCTCCGGCATCAGCGTCGGCCCGATCGCCGGCAAGGCGGGCTGGCTGATGCACAATGCCCTGGCCGACCGGCTCGCGGCGACCGGCACGCCGCGCTACCGGCTGGAGGTCGAGCTCGACGACCAGATTACCGGCTTCGGCGTGCGCTCCGACAATGCCGTCACCCGCGAGCGGCGGACGCTACGCGCCCGATATCGTCTCATCGAAGCGACCGGCGGCACCGTGGTCGTCGATGCCACCGCGGGATCGGACGCCGGCATCGACGTGGTGAGCTCGGAATATGCCACCATCGCCGCCGAGGACACTGCGCTCGAGCATCTATCCGATGCGGTCGCCGACCAGATCGTTACCCGGCTCGCGCTGTACGCCGCCCGGACCGCGCCGCAGAAGCGATGAAGGCCGATCGCGGCCAGATCGAGCGCGCGCTCGATGCGGCGGCGGATTCGGTACGACTGTTCCTCCTCTACGGCCCGGACGAGGCCGCCTCCCGCGAACTCTCGGCCCGGCTCGGCAAGGCCTTGGGGCAAGATGCCGAGCGGATCGACCTGACCGGCGCGGTGCTGAAGGCGGATCCCGCGCGGCTCGCCGACGAAGCGGCGGCGATCTCGATGTTTGGCGGGCGCCGCTATATCCGGGTCGATCCGGCAGGCGACGAGACGGTGGGTGCGGTCGAGGCGCTGCTGCAAGCGACGGCGGCCGGCAACCCGGTGGTGATGATCGCGGGCACGCTGCGCAAGGACTCGCCCCTGCTCAAGCTCGCGCTGGCCCATCCCGCGGTACTGAGCCTCGTCAGCTACCCGCCCGAGGGGGGCGATGCCGACCGGCTAGTAATGCAGATGGGGCGGGCCGCGGGGCTGAGCATGCGGCCCGATGTCGCCCACCGCATCGCGGCGGGTTCGGGCGGCGACCGGGCGCTGATCGCGCGCGAGCTGGAGAAGCTGGCGCTGTTCGCCGACGCCGCGCCGGAGCGCCCCGGCGAGATCGGCCATGCCGCCCTGGATGCGCTCGGCGCGGATGCCGAGGACGGCGATCCGAGCCGCCTCGTCGATGCGGTGCTCGGCGGCCGGACGCAGGCGATCGCAACCGAACTCGCCCGGCTGGCAAGCGATGGCGTTGACGCGGTGCCGATCCTTCGGGCGATGCTCAGGCGATGTCATCTGTTGGCTGAGATGCGGGGCCGCATGGCGGACGGAAATGCGGCCGAGGCGGTGCTCGCCTCTTTCGGCAAGTCGTTGTTCTGGAAAGATAAACCGGCGATATCGGCGCAGCTCTCGCGGTGGCGTCCCGAAGGCTTGGCGACCGCGCTCGAACGGCTGCTCGCGGCCGAGCTGGAGATCAAGCGCGCGGGCGGAGCCGGCGCCTTCGTACTTGGTGAGGAGCTGCTGGCGATCGGCCGCGCGGCCGCGCGCAATCGCTGACCGCCGCTAGATCGGCTCCCCGCTCAGCCGCTGGCAGATCATATCGAGCTGGTCGAGCGACGAATAGCTGAGCGCGACGGTACCGCCGCCTTGGCCGTGCGTGATCCTCACCTTCAGGCCGATCATGTCGCTGAGCTGCCGCTCCAGCGCGGCGATGTCGGCCTCGGCACCCTTCGTCTCGGCCACTGCCCGCTTGGCACCCGGCTTAGCGCCGCGCGCAAGCCGCTCGGTCTCGCGTACCGAGAGATCGCGGCGAATTACCTCGGCGGCGAGAGCCTCGGGGTCGGTTGCGGTGATCAGCGCGCGGGCATGGCCCATGGATAGGTTCTTGGCGGCGACGGCCTCGCGCACCGTTTTGGGCAAATCGAGGAGCCGCAGCAGATTGGCGACGTGACTGCGCGATTTGTGGACGAGCCTGCCGAGTGCTTCCTGGGTATGGCCATATTCGTCCAGCAGCCGGCGGTAGGCTTCGGCCTCCTCGATCGCGTTGAGATCCTCACGCTGGATATTCTCGATGAGCGCGATTTCGAGCGTCTGGCCTTCGTCGAAATCCCGCACGAGCACCGGAACCTCGTGCAGGCGCGCGCGCTGCGCGGCTCGCCAGCGGCGCTCCCCGGCGACGATTTGATAGCCGCCAAGATGTGGCCGGACCACGATCGGCTGGATCAGGCCGCGCACCGCGATCGACGCGGCCAGTTCGTCGAGCGCGGCATCGTCGAAATGCCGGCGCGGTTGGCCGGGATGAGGCTGGATCGCCGCGACCCCGAGCATCTGCACACCAGCCGCGACGCTGCCATTAACCGGCTGCTCGCGGGCGACCTCCCCCATCAGCGCCGAAAGGCCGCGACCGAGCCCGGACGGACGTCGGCGCGGCAGCGTCGCGGGTTCGTCGCTCATGCCGCCTCCGCGCGCTTGGGCAGGCGGGCGATCAGCTCGCGAGCGAGCGCCATATAGGCTTCCGACCCCGAGCAGCGATGATCGTAGATGAGTGCCGGCAGGCCGTGGCTCGGCGCCTCGGAGAGGCGGACGTTGCGCGGGATCACGGTATCGAACACGACGGCGCCGAGGCAGGCACGAACATCCTGCGCGACCTGATCGGAAAGGCGGTTGCGCTTGTCGTACATGGTGAGTGCGACTCCGAGGATCGACAGGCCCGGGTTGAAGCGCTCGCGGACGCGCTCGATCGTTCGAAGCAATTGGCTCAGCCCCTCGAGGGCGAAAAATTCGCATTGCAGGGGCACCAACAGCTGCCTGGCCGCGACGAGAGCGTTTACGGTAAGCAGCCCCAACGACGGCGGGCAGTCGATCAGGCACACGTCCCAGCGGCCGGTCGCCTGCTCGAGCGCCTCGTCGAGACGATGCGTGCGCCGATCGAAGTCGATAAGCTCGATCTCCGCCCCCGACAGGTCGACGGTGGCAGCTACGACGTCGAGCCTTGGCACTCTGCTCGCGATGGCAGCGTCCGCGAGCGTGCAGTCGCCGCGAAGGAGTTCATAGCTCGATCGACTCCGAGCCGTAGAGTCGATGCCCAAGCCGGTAGAGGCGTTGCCCTGCGGATCGAAATCGATGAGGAGCACGCGCCAGCCCGTCGCAGCCAGAGCGGTGGCAAGATTGATCGCCGTGGTGGTCTTGCCCACGCCGCCTTTCTGATTTGCCACCGCTATCCGGATCATCATGTCTTCCTGGGCCGCACATGCTCGGCGACGATGATCGCCGAGGTCGGATCGGTGATGCTCGGCTCGATCCGGAAATCACCTTGCCATGTCTGGCGCGCGGCATCCAGTTCTGCCTGCGCACTGCGCCCCTTCGGCAGGATCCAGCGTGTGTTCTCGTCGGCGAACCGCTGACCAATGGTGAGGAGCCGTTCCAACGGCGCGAAGGCACGCGCACTGATCACGTCAAAGCGGCGGCCATACGGGACAGACTCGGCGGCGACCGCGAGGAGCTCAGCTCGCGTCTGAATGCCGAGCAGGGCAATTGCCTTGCTGAGGAACTCAGCCCGTTTGCGCCGCGCTTCCACGAGCGTCACCTTCCCGGCTCCTAGTGCCGCAACGACCAGCCCCGGAAATCCCGCTCCGGTGCCGAGATCAATCCAGCTCCGCGAACCCGGTGCAAGCGGTAGAAGCTGGGCCGAATCAAGAATGTGGCGCGTCCAGATCGATGTCATCGTCGACGGGGCAATGAGGTTCTGGACCTCTCCCTCTGCGCGAAGGAAGCTTACGAACTGTTCAAGCGCCATCACTGTTTCACGTGGAACATCAAGGCGGGTGTTTAGCCACTCCTTCGCCTCATCCTCGCTCATGCGGCGCTGCGCCGGACCTGAAGCAATAGCGCCGTTAAGGCAGCGGGAGTGATGCCGCGAACACGAGCGGCGGCGGCGAGCGTTTCCGGCCTAGCATGTTCGAGACGCTGCACCATCTCCGCCGAAAGACCAGGCACGCGACGATAGTCGATCCAGCTACGCAGCGACACGCCCTCGTCGGCTTGAAGGCGGGCAAGCTCGTTATCCTGCCGCGCTAGATAGGGCTTGTAGCGAACGTCGGTAAGCAGTTCGTCGAGGATCGGCATGGGACATTCGTCAAGCTCCGGGACGAGGCTGCACATAACCTCTCGATCGACGCCAGGGACGCCCATCCATTCATGGAGCGGCCGGGCACCACCGCGAGCCTCCGATATCCCGAGCGCAGCAACGCAGTCACTGCTGATCAGTCGGTCGAGTAGCCGTTGCGCCGTCGCCCGCTCCTGCATGTGCGCCTCGTGGAAAGAGCGCCGCTCCGATGCGACGCAGTCTGCATCGACAGCGTGACGCGTCAGTCGCGTGGCAGCGTTGTCGGCACGCAGCCGCAAGCGATACTCTGCACGCGCAGTGAGCATACGATAAGGTTCGCTTACTCCTTGAAGCGTCAGGTCGTCGATCATCACGCCGATGTAGCTTTCGGTGCGGTCAAAATGGACCGGCGTGCTTCCTGCCGCATAGCGGCTGGCGTTAACCCCCGCGACGAGCCCCTGCGCCGCCGCCTCCTCGTACCCCGTGGTGCCGTTGATCTGCCCGGCGAGGTACAGGCCAGAAACGTCGCGGACCCCAAGCGAGCGGTTCAGGATCCGCGGATCAACATGATCATATTCGACCGCATAGCCGGGTTGGACGATCTGGACGCGCTCAAGACCCCGCACCGTGCGGAGCATGGCGAGCTGGATTTGCGCTGGCAGCGACGTGGAGATGCCGTTGGGATAGACCGTCGGATCGTTAATCCCCTCCGGTTCGAGGAAGATCTGGTGGCCATCGCGGTCACCGAACCTGGTAACTTTATCCTCGATCGAAGGGCAATAGCGTGGGCCGGTTCCCTCGATAACGCCACTCAGGAGAGGCGATTCAGCTGCGGACTCTCTAATTATCTGATGCGTCTGAGGGTTGGTGCGGGTGACGCCGCAAAATAGCTGTGGATTAACGCGCCGCTCGCTGAGCGGAGACATCGTCCACTGTTCGCTGTCAGACTCCTGCCGCTGGATTACCGCCCAGTCGATGGTTCGTCCGTCGAGACGCGGCGGAGTACCCGTTTTGAGTCTCGCGACGGGAAACTTGCGCTCACTGAACTGGTCGGCAAGTGTCATACACGGCGCTTCGTCAATCCGGCCCCCGCCGACGCTGCGCATGCCGAAGTGGAGCCTTCCATTAAGGAAGGTGCCTGTCGCGATCACGACGGCTGCGGCGTACAGCCGTTCTCCGCCGTGAGTAGACACGCCCTCGACGGCCCCGTCCTTGGCAAAGAGCAGCCGCTCGACTCCGCTCTCGATGATCGAGAGGAGGTGATGGCGTGCCAGAGCTGTCTGGATCGCGGTACGGTAGAGAGTGCGGTCGGCTTGTACCCGAGGGCCCTGCACGGCCGCCCCCTTGCTCCGGTTGAGCATGCGATAGTGGATTGCCGCCGCGTCTGCAGCCCGCGCGATCAGGCCGTCCCATGCATCGACTTCCCGAACGAGGTGACCTTTGCCCAAGCCACCGATCGCGGGGTTGCAGGACATCGCACCCAAGTTGGCGCGCTGCATTGTTACCAGCGCAGTTGTCGCGCCCATTCGCGCCGCTGCAGCGGCTGCCTCGCAACCGGCGTGGCCGCCGCCAACGACGATTACATCATACCACTGCATCGGTTGGGAGCTAGTGATGCGAATGGTGGCTGTCAAAGCGTTCCACGTGGAACATCATTTCCCGACGCAAAAGCGACTGAACAAAGCATCCAGCATGTCTTCAGGTCCCGCGGTACCGGTCAGACGATCGAGGGCAGCACGTGCGAGCCGCAGCTCTTCGGCGATCAATAGGGGGTCAGTCGTCAACGCCGCGGCGGTCAGGGAAATCACGCAATCGAGTAACATCGTTCGTTGGCGACGATTAAGCGCAATCTCCGTCTCGCCGGGCAGCATGTCGGCGGCTAATGTGCGTACTCGCTCGGACAGTAGGTCGAGACCCGTCCCGCTTAATGCTGAAACTGCGAGGTCGGCGCCGGGCGATGGCTGCGACCGACCTGGCAAATCACAACGTCCATGCACGATCAGCCTTCGGTCATGAAAGGGCGCCTCGCGGACGGTACCCAGCCAAAGGAGGATGTCAGCTCCCTCCACCGCGGACCGCGCAAGGCTGATGCCGGCTTGCTCTATCGCGTCGTCGCCGCACTCGCGCAGGCCGGCCGTGTCCACGAACACGAACGGCACGCCATCGATCGATATCGGCACCTCGATCAGATCCCGGGTCGTACCCGGCGTCGGCGCCGTGATCGCCGCCGCGCGTCCCGCGATGCCGTTCAGCAGCGTAGACTTGCCGGCGTTGGGCGGGCCCGCCAAAACCACCCGAATACCGTCGCGAAGTCGTTCGGCGACGCCTCCGGCGAGCAGCTGCTCGATCGCCGAGGCAAGCGCGGTCGCGTCCGGTGCGACGCCCGCAAGATCAGCAGGAACGTCGTCTTCGTCGGCAAAGTCCAGGCTCGCCTCGACGCGCGCGGAGAGGGCTAGGATCTGCGTCTGCCACTCGGCGACGCGGCGGCTGAGCACACCGCCAGCGAGCTGCTGGGCATTGCGGCGCTGCGACTGGGTCTCGGCAGCGAGCAGGTCAGCCAAGCCCTCCGCCTGCGCCAGATCGATTACGCCGTTGGCAAGCGCGCGGCGGGTGAACTCCCCCGGCTGTGCAGCACGCAGACCATCAATCGTGGCAAGCTCGTCGAGCACGGCTTGAGTTACCGCGCGCCCGCCGTGGAGATGAAGTTCGGCAAGATCCTCGCCAGTGGCGGTCTTCGGCCCGGGCAGCCACAGCAGCAAAGCGCGATCGAGCCTCTCCCCGCTTGCCTGCGCGCGCAGCCACCCGAGCGTCGCGCGCCGTGGCGGCGGCAGGCGGCCGTGCAGAAGCCGCAGCGCCCTTCCCGCATCTGCCCCACTGACGCGGACGACCGCGATCGCGGCCGGCGGCGCCCCGCTGGAGAGCGCGAAGATCGTCGCGCCCGACATGCCGACCCTCAGCGCTTGGGCGAGCCGCCCATATGCTCGAGCATCTGTCGCCAGATCGTCATGCCGGCATCCCCCATCGGCGCCCAGGCACGCAACATGGTCTCGACATTGTCGGCGCTGATACCTTCGTCGACCATTCGCTCGAGCTTGCCGAGATAGACCGCGTGGACCGCGGTCAGGTCGGGCAGCCCCATGAAACGCCGGGCCTCTTCCGGCGTGCAATCCACGTCGACGCTGATCTTCATCGATGTATCCCCAGGCTTGAGCAGCCGTCTCGCTTGCTGGTACTGCCTCGCGAACCGCCCGTCCATGGCGGAGGGCAGTCCGAGCACGAGGCCCAACTTAAGGCGGCGCCCTGCGTGGTTGCTACGAACCGCAACGAACTCGCGAGGAGTGCGACATGACGGGCACCATGATCGATGTCGAAGCCCTAACGCCGGATCGCGGCGCCGAGCATCTCGCATGAGCGAGGGCTATCGGATGGTGGCGCGCGAGGCCGGCGGGCCCGAGGTGATCGTGGCGGAGGAGCTGCCCGCGATCCGGCCCACAGCAGGCGAGCTGCTGGTGCGCACGACGGCAATAGGCGTCAACTTCATCGACACCTACTATCGCTCCGGCCTCTACGAGATCGCCGCGGCGAGCCTGCTGAAGGGCCTGACCGCCTGGATGCTGGCCGAACCCTGCGGCAAGTGTCAGCCCGGATCGACGGCGCTAGTGCATTCGGCGGCAGGCGGCGTCGGCTCGATCCTGGTCCAGTGGCTTAAGGCGGCCGGTGTGCGGGTGATTGCCCATGCCGGCAACGCCCGGAAGGCTGCGCACGCCAAGTTGCTCGGCGCCGACGAGGTTTTGGACGTACCGTTCGACGAGCTTGCTACGGAGGTACGTGCGCTCACCGGCGGCAGGGGCGTGGAGGTGGTGTTCGAC
>CAXTTP010000087.1:0-10085 GCA_964247195.1 uncultured Sphingomonadaceae bacterium | reverse complement strand
CGCCGCCAGCCCATCGGAACTGGGCACGACGCTTTCGGCACTCCTAAAGGGTTGATCGGTATATGCTTCGCCCCAACATGGCAGGCATCTGAGCGGGACGGTATGACGTGGGATATGAAGCGCTGGACCTGAACGACGTGGAGGGCGTGAGCCCGTCCTTCGTCGAATCGCTGTACCGGCAATATGCCGCCGCGCCCGACACGGTCGAGCCGAGCTGGCGGAACTGGTTCGAGGGTCTCGACGAGACCGCGCGCGGGCCGAGCTGGGCGCGCGGCAACTGGCCGCCGACGACTACCGACGCGTTGACCGCGGCGCTCGACCCCACCCAGTCGACCGTCGACCGGATCGAGAAGCCTTCCGCCAAGGCTGCAGCTTCGCCGGCCATGGTCGCACCGCCGCTGCCGAGCGGCGAGGAGATCGCGCGCGCCGCAGGTGATTCGATCCGGGCGATGCTGCTGATCCGCACCTACCGGGTGCGGGGCCACCTCGCCGCCGACCTCGACCCGCTAGGGCTGAGCCGGCGCGATCTCCCGCCGGACCTCACGCCTGAGTTCCACGGCTTCTTCGGCTCCGATCTCGACCGGCCGATCTATCTCGGCGGCACGCTCGATATGGAGCGTGCGACGGTACGCGAGATCGTCGAGATACTGAAGCGCAACTATTGCGGCCATGTCGGCCTGGAATTCATGCATATCGGCGATGTCGAGGAGCGCCGCTTCCTGCAGGAACGCATGGAAGGCGCCGACAAGAGCATCCAGTTCACGCCCGAAGGCAAGAAGGCGATCCTCGCCAAGGTGATCCAAGGCGAGCAGTATGAAAAGTTCCTCGGCCGCAAATATGTCGGCACGAAGCGTTTCGGGCTGGACGGTGGCGAATCGATGCTCCCCGCGCTCGAGGCGGTAATCAAATATGGCGGCGCTTCGGGCGTCGGCGAGATCGTGCTCGGCATGTCGCATCGCGGCCGGCTCAACGTGCTCGCCAACGTCATGGCCAAGCCCTATCGCGCGATCTTCAGCGAAGTCGCCGGCGGCTCGGCGAATCCCGAGGATGTCGGCGGCTCGGGCGACGTCAAATATCATCTCGGCACGTCGACCGACCGCGAGTTCGACGGCATCCGCGTCCACATGAGCCTGGTGCCCAATCCAAGCCATCTCGAGGCGGCCGACCCGGTCGTGCTCGGCAAGGCACGTGCCAAGCAGACCAAGATCGACGACCTCAAGCGCGAAAAGGTGCTGCCGATCCTGCTCCACGGCGACGCCGCCTTCGCCGGGCAGGGCATCGTCATGGAGTGCTTCGGCTTCTCCGGCCTGACCGGCTACAACACCGGCGGTACCATCCACTTCGTCATCAACAACCAGGTCGGCTTCACCACCAGCCCGCAGTTCGCGCGGTCGTCTCCTTACCCGTCGGACATCGCCAAGATGGTCCAGGCGCCGATCCGGAGGCGGTGACCTTCGCCTGCAAGATCGCCACCGACTTCCGGCAGACGTTCAAGCGCGACGTCGTCATCGACATGTGGTGCTATCGCCGCTTCGGCCACAACGAGGGCGACGAGCCCGGCTTCACCCAGCCGCTGATGTACGACGAGATCCGCCGCCACCCGCCGGTGTCCGAGGGGTATGCGGCGCGACTGAAGGCGGAAGGCATCGTCGACGACGCCTGGATCGCCGAAACCGCGGACAGCTTCGTCGCGGTGCTGGAGCAGGAATTCGAGACCGCCAGGAACTACAAGGTCAACAAGGCCGACTGGTTCGAGGGCGACTGGACCGGTTTTACCGCCCCGCGCGAGGCGGTGACCGAGCGCCGCGCGGCGGCAACGGGGGTGTCGTCCGAACGGGTCGAGGCGATCGCCAAGGTGCTGACCTCGCCGCCCGCCGACCTCGTGATCCACAAGACGCTGGCCCGCATCCTTGAGGCCAAGAAGGCGATGTTCGCAGGCAGCGAGGGCGTCGACTGGGCGACCGCGGAGGCGCTTGCCTTCGGCACCCTGTTGCAGGACGGCTATGGTGTCCGTCTGTCCGGCCAGGATAGCGGCCGCGGCACCTTCAGCCAGCGCCACGCCGCCTGGATCGACCAGAAGGACGGCCATAAATACATCCCGCTGTCCGCGCTCGACCGCAAGTTCCAGGTGCTGGACAGCCCGCTGAGCGAGTTCGGCGTGCTCGGCTTCGAATATGGCTACGCGTCCGCCGCGCCGAACACGCTGGTGCTTTGGGAAGCCCAATTCGGCGACTTCGCCAATGGCGCGCAGGTCATCATCGACCAGTTCATCGCCGCCGGCGAGGCCAAGTGGTTGCGCGTCAACGGCCTCGTGATGCTGCTGCCGCACGGCTATGAAGGGCAGGGGCCGGAACACTCGTCGGCGCGGCTGGAGCGCTATCTCCAGCTCTGCGCCGAGGACAATCTCCAGGTAGCCAACTGCACGACCCCGGCCAATTATTTCCACATCCTGCGCCGCCAGATGATGCGCAGCTTCCGCAAGCCGTTGATCATCATGACGCCCAAGTCGCTGCTGCGGCACAAGGCGGCGGTTTCCACGCTCGACGCCTTCACGGGCGACAGCCACTTCATGCGGCTGCTCTCCGATCCGAAGGCGCCGGCGGACGAGGCCGTGAAGCGGCTGGTGCTGTGCTCCGGCAAGGTCTTCTACGATCTCGCCGAAGCCCGCGACGCGTCCGGCGACACCGGCACGACGATCGTCCGTGTCGAACAGCTCTACCCGTTCCCCTCCGACGCGGTAGTCAAGCGGCTGAAGCGCATGACCGGACTGGAGACGGTGGTCTGGGCGCAGGAGGAGCCGCGCAATGCCGGCGCCTGGTTCTTCGTCGAGCCGCTTATCGAGCAGTGCCTCGCCGAGGCGCAGGTCGCACCGAAGCGCGCGGTCTATGCCGGCCGCAAGGCCGCGGCGGCGACCGCGACCGGGCTCGCCCGCAACCACGCCGCCCAGCAGGCGGCGCTCATCGCCGAGGCGCTCGGCCACGAAGTCAAGGTGAAGTAAGATGGCGACGGAAGTGAAGGTGCCGACCCTCGGCGAGTCGATCACCGAGGCGACGCTGGGTCAGTGGCTCAAGCAGCCCGGCGAGGCGGTGAAGGCGGACGAGCCGATCGCCAGCCTGGAGACCGACAAGGTCGCCATCGACGTGCCGTCCCCGGTCGATGGCGTGATGGGTGAGCAGGCGGTCGCCGAGGGGGCAACGGTCGAGGTCGGCGCGGTGATCGCGCTGGTCGACGCCGGCAGCCAGCCGAGCACGTCGGCGACGCCGGCGGTGCAGGATCGCACCGCCGTCGCGCAGGCCGAAGTCGCGGCGCCGCCCGAGCCCGCCGCCGCACCCGTGGCCGATGCCTCCTCTCAGGAGGGGGGGCCGCGCACGCTGTCGCCGTCGGTGCGGCGCGCGGTGCTTGAGCATCAATTGGATCCTTCGCGCATCCGCGGCACCGGCCGGGATGGCCGGCTGACCAAAGACGACGTGCTCGCCGCCGCCAGGCTCGACCAACCCGAGGCTAAGGCGGCGACACCCCCGGCTGCCCCCGCCCCGGAGCCTGCTGCCGCGACGCCCGGCCGTCGCGAGGAGCGGGTGCGGATGACCCGCCTCCGGCAGACGATCGCGAGCCGACTGAAGGAAGCGCAGAACACCGCGGCGATGCTGACCACCTTCAACGACGTCGACATGACGGCGGTGATGGCGGCGCGCGCCAAGTACAAGGACCTGTTCGAGAAGAAGCATGGCGTACGCCTCGGCTTCATGGGTTTCTTCGTGAAGGCGGCCTGCATGGCGCTCAAGGACGTGCCGTCGGTCAACGCCTCCATCGAGGGCGACGAGATCGTCTACCGGGACTATGCCGACGTCTCGGTCGCGGTCTCGGCGCCGAACGGCCTTGTCGTGCCGGTGATCCGCGATGCGCATACGCTCAGCGTTGCCGCGATCGAGCGGACGATCGGCGATTTCGGAAAGCGAGCCAAGGACGGCACGCTCAAGATGGACGAGATGCGCGGCGGGACCTTCACCATCTCGAACGGCGGCGTGTTCGGATCGCTGATGTCGACGCCGATCATCAACCCGCCGCAGTCCGCCGTGCTCGGCCTCCACCGCATCGACGAGCGGGCGGTGGTGGTCGACGGGCAGATCGTGGTGCGGCCGATGATGTATCTCGCGCTAAGCTACGACCACCGACTGATCGACGGACGCGAGGCGGTCACCTTCCTCGTCGCGCTTAAGAATGCAATCGAGGACCCGACCCGGCTGCTAATCGATCTTTGAACCCCCATATAGCACCGCAGGGGCCGCTTGAGCGCATCGAGCGCTCGCGCAGAGGATGACACATGGCTGACTACGACTACGACGTGCTGGTGATCGGCTCCGGACCGGGCGGCTATGTCGCCGCGATCCGCGCAGCACAGCTCGGCCTGCGCACCGCCTGCGCGGAGAGCCGGGAGACGCTCGGCGGCACCTGCCTCAACGTTGGCTGCATCCCGTCTAAGGCGCTGCTCCATTCGTCCGAACTGTTCGCCGAGGCGAATACCGGCGCGCTTGCCAAGTTCGGCGTGAAGATGGACGGCGTTCGCCTCGATCTCGATGCCATGCATGCCGAGCGCCGCGATGCGGTGAAGGGGCTCACCGGCGGCATCGAATATCTGTTCAAGAAGAACAAGGTCGACTGGCTGAAGGGCCGCGCCGCGTTCGTGTCCGCCGATACCGTGCAGGTCGGCGACCGTAGCGTGCGCGCGAAGAACATCGTGATCGCCACCGGATCGTCCGTGACGCCGCTCCCCGGCGTGACCGTCGACGGCGCGCGCATCGTCGATTCGACGGGTGCGCTCGAGCTGCCCGAAGTGCCGAAGCACCTCGTCGTGATCGGCGGTGGCGTGATCGGCATGGAGCTGGGCTCGGTGTGGCTGCGGCTTGGCGCCAAGGTGACGGTGGTCGAATATCTCGACCAGATCCTGCCGGGCTTGGACGGCGAGGTCCGCGCGGAGAGCGCCAAGCTCTTCCGCAAGCAGGGCTTCACGCTCCGCACCTCGACCAAAGTGATCGCGGCGGAGGCGGGCGAGGCTGCCGTGCGCCTGACCGTCGAGCCGGCCGCCGGCGGACCGGCCGAGACGATCGAGGCCGATGTCGTGCTGGTCGCGATCGGGCGTCGACCGAATACCGACGGTCTGGCTCTCGACAAGGCCGGCCTTGCCGCGAATGCGCGCGGTCAGGTCGAGATCGACCACGACTTCGCGACGTCGGTGCCTGGCATCTGGGCGATCGGCGATGTCGTTCCCGGGCCGATGCTGGCCCACAAGGCCGAGGACGAGGGGATCGCGGTCGCCGAGAACATCGCCGGGCTCACCGGCATCGTCAATCACGACGTCATCCCCAACGTCGTCTACACGATGCCCGAGATCGCCGGGGTGGGACTGACCGAGGAGCTGGCCCGCGACAACGCCGAGATCAAGGTCGGCAAGTTCCCGATGCTCGCCAACAGCCGCGCCAAGACGAACCGCGATACCGACGGCTTCGTCAAGGTTATCGCTGATGCGAAGAGCGATCGCGTACTCGGCGTCTGGATCGTCGCGAGCCTTGCCGGCACGATGATCGCGCAGGCGGCGCAGGCGATGGAGTTCGGCGCCACCAGTGAGGACATCGCCTATACCTGCCACGCCCACCCGACCCATTCGGAGGCGATGAAGGAAGCGGCAATGGCGGTACAGGGCAAGCCGATCCACATCTGACAGGCTCGATCGGGAGGGGTGGGCCCGAAGCTGCCACTGGAAGACAGCTCTCCTTGCCTGCTTGCTCGATTTGCAATCGTGGCGAGACTAAGCAAGGTTGGCGACCCATCGAAATGGCTCTATGAAGACGCGCTGCGGCCGCACGGGAGCCTTAATAAAGGTCTCGCAGGAGAGTGATGCACCGGTGCAAATCCGGAACACCATGTAGCACGCGGTAGCTGCGGAAAACGGGCAGGCCTTATGCTCCGCCTGATCTAACCCGAGCCGGAGATGAGCGCCGGCCCCAGCTTTACGCCAGCGACAATCCGAGAAACTGACAGCCTGCCTCTCGCGCGGTGCCCTGCACGAAAGCGAATTTTTCAATCGACCGTGATCGGTATTTCGCACTTGCACAAATTTGTGCGCAGGCACAAAAGAGCATCGCCTTTCAGGCATCCTCTCCTAAACTTCAGGCCGGTTCTTCGGGACCGGCCTTTTTTTTGGTCCGCTGAGCACGGACGCGCTTGCCGGGTCCTTAACCAGATCGCAGTGCTTGCTCCCGTACCAGTGCCCCTCGCATTTCCAGAAGCGAGAGTGGATCGTGGGCCGGGAACTCGATTTTGACGATTTATGGCTGTCCGCGCAGCCGATGATGAGCTTCCGCGAGCCCCGCCACAGCGTCATCATGCACGCCACGCTCCGCTGCGCCGACGGCGGTGGAGCGTCCGCACGCATCCGCAACATTTCACGCGGCGGAATGATGGCGGAATGCCGATTTCGCGGCGACGCGGGCGATCACATCGACATCTTCATGCAGGGACTGGGCGAGCTCAGCGGCACGGTGGCGTGGGTGGGAACCAACCGCATCGGCCTGGCCTTCGACGAGCCGGTCGATCCAAGCGCGGTGCTCCGCCGGGGCAAGCCAAAACCGACGGCGCCGGCGTTGGTGCCGCGGAGTGTCGAGCGTGCCTGGCGGCCGCCGGTCCACACCCACTAGGCTATTCCGATGTGGCCTTCGGCTTGCGGCCACCCCGATTCGGCGGTGCTGCCGGAATGTCGGCAGCGGCGGCGTGCGGCGCTTCGCGCTTGCGGCCCAGCCCAATGCTGTTGGCGAGCGCCCGCCGCTTCTCGGCATAGTTGGGCGCGACCATCGGGTAATCGGGCGGCAGCTTCCATTTCGCGCGATACTCAGCCGGCGTCAGGCCATAGGTGCGCATGAGGTAGCGCTTGAGCATCGTCAGTTGCTTGCCGTCCTCGAGACAGACGAGATAGTCCGGCTTGATCGACGACCGTATCGGCACCGCCGGCTTCTGCGCCTCGGTCTCCGCCGGCTGCGCGGACTCGCCAAGCTTCGCCAGCGCCGCATGCACGTCGCGGATAAGAGCCGGAACCTCGGTCAGGGCAACGCGATTATTGGCGACATGCGCTGAAACAATGTTGGCGGTGAGCGAAAGTAGGGAATCCTGCTCGTTTGCATCGGACATTTTCTTCTCCCTTCTCGACTCCCAGGATCGTTTCAACCCCGTTCCGGCTTATTCTGGCGATATTATGCCCGCAAACGGAGGGCGACAAGTCGACGAGGATGCTCGACCTTCAGAGTCGCGGCTAAAGTCCCGCCTCCAGGTCCTACAAACTCTCGAGACCGAGCCGCGCTAGCAACGCGGCGCGGGCGGCAGCGATGTCCGCCCAAAGCGCCGGGCGGGCGAGGTCGTCCGGATGGATCGCCTCCGGCCAGAACCGATCGATCAGCTCCGAGAGGTCGTCGAGCACGACGCCATCGACGAGGAACCGCGGGTCGACCGTTGCCGGGTCAGCCACGACTCGCAGCCGCAGGCAGGCCGGGCCACCACCGTTCGCCATCGACTCGCGGACATTGACGATCTCGACCCGGCGGATCGGGCCGTTGCCCGCCAGCATCCGCTCCAGCCACCGCCGTACAGCAGCGGTGTCGCGTACCTCTTGCGGCACGATCAGCGTCTGGGTTCCGTCCGCTAGCGTCACCAGCTGGGCGTTGAACAGGTAGCTGCGGATCGCCTCCTCGAGGCTGACCTCCGCCGCTGGCACCTCGACGATCTCGATCGCAGGGAGCAGCCGACGCAAATCGGCGAACAATGCGTCGCGATCGGCGAACGCCTGCTCGTGGGCGAAGAGGATGCGCTCGTTCGCCACCGCCACGACATCGTTGTGGAAGGCGCCGGCGGCGATCGCCGCATCCGATTGGGCGACGAAGAGGGTGCGCGCCGGATCGAGGCGGTGGCGTCGCGCGACGGTGCGGCATGCCTGTTCGTGCTGGCGGGCGGGGAAGGCACCGCCCGGCCGCCCATATACGAACAGCTCGATACCGCGCTCGCCGTGCGTGGGTGCGAGCCGCATATGGTTTGCGGCACCTTCGTCGCCAAACGGCGGCGGCACCGGCGCATGGACGGCGAAGGTGCCGCTGTCGGCGAAGGCGACGCGCAGCTGGGCTAGCGTGCCCGGCCATTCGTGGCTGCGATGCGGCATCGTCACGAGGTTCGCGACGCTGAGGTGACAGCGCCCGTCGTCGCTATCGGGTGCCGGCGAGACGGTCGCGGCGTTTGCCGCCCACATCGCCGAGGCCGAGAGCGCATTGGCCCGCAACACCGGATCGGCACTCGCCATGTCCGTGCCGAGCGACGCCAGCCAGGCCTCGTCGGGCCGCCGGTGGGGCAGGAGAATGCCTTGGGCCAGGCCGAGGGCGAGGTTTGCGCGCATCTTGGCGATACCCTCCAGAGCCGCCGCGCGCGGGTGCGATACCGCGCCGGCATTGCGTGTGGAGGCGAGGTTGCCGAGGCTCAGGCCCGCGTAATTGTGGCTCGGGCCGACGATCCCGTCGAAATTGATCTCGACGAGCTCAGCGCGCGACATGGACCAGCCGGTCGCCGACGGCGAGGTTGAGGGTCGCGCTGGCGCTGCTATCGAGCGAGATCCGGCCGTCGCCGCGATCGCCGACCTGCCCATAGGCGCAGCGGAACGTGGCGAGCCTGCCGGCGGCTACGATCGCCTGGCCTCCGTCCGTGTCGATCGTGCCGATATCGGCGTCGCGCGCGCTGGCGATCGAGCGGATCGTGTCGGTCGCCGCGACCATCGTCGGGCCGCCGTCGAAGATGTCGACATAGACGCTCTGCGTAAATCCCTCGGTTTCCAGCATCCGCATCGCGGCACGGCCGTTGGGGTGCGGCAGGCCGATCACATGGCGCGCGCCGTCGGGCAGCATCGCGGTATAGATCGGGTGCTTCGGCATCAGATCGGCGATGAACTGGTGGCCGTTCACGGCGTTGAACGCGTCCGCCTCCTGGAAGCCCATGCCGAAGAACTTGCCGGCGAGCCCGTCCCAGAAGGGCGAGCCGCCGGCCTCGTCGATCACGCCGCGGAGCTCGGCGATGACGCGCCCGGCGAAGCGGGCGCGGTGCTGGCGGATGAAGAGGTAGCGGCTGCGCGCCAGCAGCAGGCCGAGCCCGCTCGCCCGTTCGCGCGGGTGGAGGAACAGGCCGCCGACCTCGGAGGATCGTTCGAGATCGGTGGTGAGCGTGAGCATCTCGGCGCGGAAGGTGCGGCCGAGCTCGCGCGACGACTGGCTGAGCATGCCGATGCGGTAGCTGTAGAACGGGACGCTGACGCCGATCGCCGAGAAGATCTGGGCGGTGCCGCCGATGCGGCCGGTCTCGCTATCTTCCAGCACCAGGAGGTAGACCGCATCGGACGGTGTCTCCTCGGTGCTGGCAAGGGCGGCGGCTGACCGCTCCAGCTTCTGGGCGAGTGCGTCGCGGTCGGCGGGGAGGTTGGTGAAGCCGCCGCCGGTGAGCTTCGCCATCTCGTAGAGCGGCTGCAGGTCCTCGGGGCGGGCAGGGCGGACGCGCGCGGTCATGGTGCGCCGTGCTCGGCAAGACGCAGCAGCACGAGCGTCGACAGCATCGCGCGCTCGGCCAGGCTGTCGACGATCAGGAACTCGTCGGCGGAATGGATCGCGCCGCCGCGCGCACCCATCGTGTCGACGACCGGTATGCCCGTCGCCGCGATGTTGTTGCCGTCGCAGACCCCGCCGGTCGGCCGCCAGCCTATGTCGAGACCGAGCGTGGTGCCGCACTCGCGAACGAGCCCGAACAGCCGCTCGGCGGCCGGGTCGAGCGGCTTCGGCGGGCGGCCGAAACCACCATGGACGTGGATCGCGACGCGATGCTCGGCCGCAACCATCGCCACCGCCGCATCGAGATGGGTGCGCGCGCGCTGTTCGTCCGCGGGCGTCGCCGGCCGCATGTTGACGCGCAGGATCGCGTGGTCGGGCACCACATTGTTCGGCCCGCCGCCCTCGATCCGCGCCGGGTTGACCGACAGCCGCGGCCCCGCCGCTCGTGCGAGCCGGAGCGCGAGG
>CAXTTP010000086.1:436-10165 GCA_964247195.1 uncultured Sphingomonadaceae bacterium | reverse complement strand
TCCTCATCACGATGAACATGCAGGCCGAGATCGAGACGGTCGGCCAGCTGGTCGACGCGGTCCAGAAGCTGAGGGCCTGAGATGACCGAAGCCGCCCAGACCGCCAACGACATGCCGCCGCCTTCTCCGCAGGCGCCGGAGCGCGACCTGTTCTCCAAGTTCGATCCGCTGATCGCCGAGCGCGAGGCGCTGCTCGCGACCGGCGTGCGCGATCCGTTCGCGATCGTCATGGACGAGGTGACCTCGCCCACCCAGGCGATGATCCAGGGCCGCCCCACGATCCTGCTCGGCACCTACAATTATATGGGCATGACGTTCGATCCGGACGTCGTCGCCGCCGGCAAGAAGGCGCTCGACGAGTTCGGCTCGGGCACCACCGGCAGCCGCGTCCTCAACGGCACCTACCAGGGCCACAAGGCCTGCGAGGACGCGCTGAAGGAGTTCTACGGCACCGATCACGCCATGGTCTTTTCGACCGGCTATCAGGCCAACCTGGGAATGATCTCGACGCTCGCCGGCAAGGGCGAATATGTCATCCTCGACGCGGACAGCCACGCCTCGATCTACGACGGCTGCTGGCTCGGCAATGCCGAGATCGTGCGCTTCCGCCACAACAGCGTCGAGGATCTCGACAAGCGGCTCGGCCGGTTGCCGAAGGAGCCGGGCAAGCTGGTCGTCCTAGAAGGCGTCTATTCGATGTTCGGCGACGTCGCGCCGCTGCCCGAGATGGTCGCGGTGGCGAAGAAGCACGGCGCGATGATCCTGTGCGACGAGGCGCACGGCATGGGCTTCTTCGGCGAGCATGGCCGCGGCGTGTTCGAGGAGATGGGTTGCGAGGACGACATCGACTTCGTCGTCGGCACCTTTTCCAAGTCGGTCGGCACGGTCGGCGGCTTCTGCGTCTCGAACCATCCCAAGTTCGAGGTGATGCGGCTGGTCTGCCGGCCCTATGTGTTCACCGCCTCGCTGCCGCCGAGCGTGGTCGCCACCGCCGCCGCCTCGATCAGCAAGCTGATGCACGCCGGCGACAAGCGCGCCCATCTCTGGAAGAATTCGCGCCGGCTCCACCAAGGCCTGCGCGACCTGGGCTTCACGCTGGGCACCGCAACCGCGCAGTCGGCGATCATCGCGGTGATGCTGCCGGACCAGGATACGACGGTCCGGATGTGGCAGGCGCTCCTCGAGCTCGGCCTCTACGTCAACATGGCGCGGCCGCCGGCGACCCCGGCCGGCACCTACCTGCTGCGCTGCTCGCTCTGCGCCGAGCATAGCGATGCGCAGGTCGGCGACATCCTCGGCATGTTCGAGAAGGCCGGCAAGGCCATCGGCTGCATCGGCGAGGCGTCCGCTCTTCCGGCCTGAGCGTCAGCAGCTCGTTCGGCACGGACGATCCCCTCTACCGGACCGCCCCCCCAAGCCACAGCCGCGGCAGCAGGCTGATCGCGCCCAGCACCGGCCAGCGCCGCTGCCACGGCCGGATCGCGATCGCCGTGCCGGCATGCCGGTTGATCTTCCAGGCGAGATAGTCGAGGCCGCCGGCAAAGGTCGCGCTGGCCTTGGCGAGCCGCGCGAGGGTCAGGAGCTTGCCCTCCGTTCGCCGCCGTGCCCAGCCACGCGCGCCGCGCCGCCGCTCGATGGCGGTGAGCGCGCGGGCGAACAGGATGCTGCCGTCGCGGCCGATCGTCGCCGCCTCGCCTGCCGCCATCAGCACCGGCACGGTGAAGCGGCGATAGCGATCCGGGTCGGCCGCCACCACCGATCCGGCACGCGCGCTCCGCTCGGCACGGAGTTCCGCCCCGTAGGTGAGCGCGAAGGCGGCCGACCAGAGTTCGAGCGTCGCGACGCTATCCGGCAGCATCGGCCGGGCGGCAGAGATCAGGGCCGGCGCGGCGCCGGCAACCGCCGCGATCGCCCGGCGCCGCGCGATCTCGTTCGCGCACCAGACGAGCCGCGAGGGCTGGGCGAAGCGCGCCCACACCGCGACGTTGCGGGTCTCGGACGAGGCCAGCCGCGCGAAATCGGCCTCGCTCAAGACCGCGTATTTGGCGGCGAGGCCGTTCGCCTCGAACGGGAAGACGTTGGGCGGCAGCAGCCGGTTGGCGATCGCCAGCCCGGCATGTGCATAGGCCGCGCGATAGTCGGATACGATGAGGTAGAAATCGAGCATCAGCCCGTCGAGGCTGCCGGCACGCAGGCACGAGCCGTAGAACAGCACCGCGCAGGCCGACACGCCGTGCGCACGCGCGATCGCCTCGGCCAGCCGCGTCACGCGCGGATCGACCGGCTCCGCGAGCTCTTCGGTGACCAGCGCGGCGAGCGGGCCTTCGATCATCGCTACCGGCAACTCAGGCGGCCAGGCGCAGGAACGGCACCGGCGCGGTCGGGGTGAGGACGATCGGCCGCCCTTCGGAAGCGCGGAAGATCTCGCCGTCGAGGATCACGCTCGGCCGCTGGCCCTCGATCCGGATCTCGTCGCCGCGCTCGACATGGACGCCGGCCATCCGCCGCCGGCCGAGGATGCCCAGGAACCCGGCCGCGATCGCGCCGACCAGCGACAACGGGCGATGATCGACGAGCATGAGCTTCAGCAGGCCCTTGGAAGTATTGTACTTGTCGGTGCTGCTGCCGAGCAGCATGCGCTCGAGCGTGGTGACGATCAGCAGCGAGAACCGGCCCTGCAACTGACCCTGGCGGAGCAGCGAGACCTTAACCGGGCTCGGCCGCGGCGGCAGGAAGGCGGCGCGGATGCCGAAGATCAGCGACAGGACCACCGCGAAGGCGGTGAGGAAATGGCTGAACCCGTTCGGCAGGCCGAGCGGATAGACCTTGTGACGGCAGAACAGGATCGAATCCGCCAAGCCGCCGCCGCCGAGGAACATGCCGATCACCGGCCGGCTGCCGGCCTCGCCATTGGTCATCGAGATAAGCTCGCGGGCGACGATATGGTCTTCCAGCCGGTCCTCGCGGGCCAGCTCCATCACCCGCTCCAGCGCGGCGAGCGGATCGCCCGCGGCACCGAGGTCGAGCGCGATCAGGTTGGTCTTGCCGTTCGGCAGCACCGCCACCGGCGGTGGATTGTCGCCGAAATGGCCGCCATGATAGATTTCGGTGAGCGCGGTCTGCACCGTGCCGTCGCCACCGTTGATCACCAGCACCTTGGGCTGGACGCGCGCGATCGTCCTCATCGCCTCGCCCACCTGCGTCACGTCCTCCACCTCGTAGTGGAAGATGTCCGGATGCAGCGCGCAGAAGCTGCGCACCCGCGGCAGCAGCGCCCGGTTGCCGCTGGAACGGGGATTGGAAAGGAGTGCGACGCGCGACATGGACCCTCAGCTTCCTGCAACCGGCTTGATGGAGAGGCCCTGGCGGTAGTTCAGCACCACCTCGATCGCCTTGGGCGCGGGTCCGACGCCGATCACCACGTCCTCGTACCGCGGCTTGAGCGAGACCAGCGAGAGATGCGGGTTGCGCGAGAAGCCGCCGCCGTCGTTCCAGTTCGACGAGCCGGAGCCGTCGATGTCGTGGCGCACCGCCACCGCATAGTTGCCGGGTCGCGGCAGCGCCACGCAGACGTCCATCGGCCCGGCCGGTGTCACCGCGAGCTCGATCCGCTTGAGCTTGCGGCCCTTGGCGAGGAAGTCGGCGGGATCGTCGCCATAGACCTGGACGCGCAGCAGGCCGGTGCGCGCCTTGAACCCGGCGACGCGCACGAGCACCGCCGGCGTCTCCGCGCCCGGCCGGCAGGCGGACGCCTCCGGCCCAAGCGCCATCGCCCGCGCACCGGCGACCGGCGCGACGAGCGCCAGCGCGGTTGCAGCAACGACACCCAGCAGTTTCGACATGACCACGCGACTCCCCGCCGCTATATGCGGCGCCGTCCGCCAGGCGCAGCTTGCACCAGCTTCCATGAGGCTAGGTCGGCTTCGTTTGCGGCCAAAACATGGTGATGGGGCGTCTTAATCTTGAGAAATGGCAGCCTCACCGATCGCTACCTCGCCCGCTTGATCGCAGTGCCCCTCGCCGGCACGCTGGTGGTTGCAGCGATGCTGCTCCTCCTCGACAAGATGCTGCGCCTGTTCGACTTCGTGGCCTCGGAGGGTGGACCGGTGAGCGTCGTCTGGCGCATGCTGGCGAACCTCATCCCGGAATATCTCTCGCTCGGCATTCCGATCGGCCTGATGCTGGGTATCCTGCTGGCGTTCCGCAAGCTCGCTCTGTCCTCCGAGCTGGACGTGATGCGCGCGCTCGGCCTGGGCTACGGGCGGCTGCTGCGGGTGCCTTATGCCTATGCCGCGGCGCTGGCGCTGGCGAACCTCGCCATCGTCGGCTTCCTCCAGCCCTATTCGCGCTACGCCTATGAAGGGCTGCGGTTCGAGCTTCGCTCCGGCGCGCTCGGCGCGTCGATCAAGGTCGGCGAATTCTCGAAGCTCGGCAAGGCGATGACGCTGCGGGTCGAGCGCAGCCGCGACGGCGGCCGCGAGCTTTCCGGCATCTTCGTGCGGAGCGAGGCGCACGACGGCAAGTCGGTCGCGGTCACCGCCGAACACGGCCAGTTCCTCGCCACCGACGATCCGAACACGATCATCCTTCGGCTGCAGCAGGGCGTGCTGGTGAACGACCAGCCGAGCTTCGCGACGCCGCGGGTGCTGAGCTTCGTCAGCCACGATCTGCCGATCGACCTGCCGCAGATCGAGGCGTTCCGCCAGCGCGGCGGCCGCGATGCCGAGCTCACCATGCCGGAACTGGTCCGCGTCGCCTGGACGCACGGCACGTCGAAGCAGACGAGGAACGCCTATCGCGCCAACTTCCATTTCCGGCTGGTCGAGGTGGCGACGATGTTCCTGCTGCCGCTGCTCGCCGTCAGCCTAGCGGTGCCACCGAAGCGGTCCTCCTCCGCGCTCGGCGTGTTCCTGTCGATCGTGCTGATCGTGACCCAGCACAAGATCAACGAATATGCCGAGGCGCTCGGCGCGCGCGGCCATGTCGATCCGGCGATCGCATTATGGGTGCCGTTCCTGCTGTTCGCGGGACTGACCTGGTGGATGTACCGCACCCTGGCGCACGTCCCCGGGGGCCAGCCGATCGGCGCGCTCGAGCGGGCCGCGGCAAAGGCAGCGGCGGAAATCCGCCGGCGGCTGCGGCCGCGGCGCAAGCAGATCGCCGCGGCATGAACCTGAGCTTCTTCTCCTCGCGCACGATCACCCTCTACATGGCGCGGGTGTTCCTGGTGCGCTCGCTCGCGGTGCTGGCGGCACTGGTGGTGGTGCTGCAGGCGCTCGACCTGCTCGGCGAATCCGGCAACATCCTGGCCTATCACGGCAATGGCGACGCCCAGCTGTGGCATTATGTGGCGCTGCGCGCGCCACAGATCATCGCCCGGTTCCTGCCCTTCTCGGTCCTGCTCGGCACGCTGATCACGCTGGCGACGCTCAACCAGAACAGCGAGATCATCTCGATGAAGGCGGCCGGCATCTCCGCCCACCAGATCCTCGCGCCGCTGATCGTCGCCAGCATCGCCGTGGCGGCGCTGTCGTTCACCTTCAACGAACGCGTCGTCACCCGCGCCACCGCGACGCTGACCGCCTGGCAGAATGCGAACTACGGCCCGCTGCCGCTGGATCGCGGCGTCGCCGCCAACGTGTGGGTGCGCGACGGCGACGACCTGATCCACGTCAACCAGGTGTCCGGGCGCGGCGACGCCGTCACCCTGTCCGGCGTCACCCTCTACGATCGTGCCGGCGGCACGCTCCAGACCATCGTCGATGCCGCCTCCGGCCGGCGCTCGGGCGACGGCTGGCAGGTCGACAAGGTTCGCCGCTTCGACGTGGCCAGGGACATGGTGACGCGGCTGCCGTCGCTGACCATCGGACGCGGCATCGCGCCCGATCGCTTCACGCTTGCCGACGTCGACGCCGACGAGCACAGCTTCACGACGCTCCGCGACGACGTCGCCGAGCTCAAGGCCGCCGGCCGGCCGACCGGCTCGATCGAGGCGGGCTTGTGGCACAAGCTTTCCGGCCCGCTGTCGGCCGTGCTGATGCCGCTGCTCGCGGGCGTCGCCGCCTTCGGCCTGGCGCGCTCGGGACGCCTGTTCATCCGCGCCGTGATCGGCATGGCGCTGGGCTTCACCTACTTCGTCGCCGACAATTTCGCGCTCGCGATGGGGAATATCGGCGCCTATCCGCCGCTGCTCGCCGCGTGGGGTCCGTTCTTGCTGTTCCTCCTGATCGGCGAGGCCGTCCTCATCCGCACCGAGGAGTGAACAGGGATGACGGCAACGTCCGTCAGCCCGGCAGGAAGATCTCCTCGATGGCCATGGCGAACGTTTGCGCGATGGCAAATGCGAGAGGGAGGCTGGGATCGTATCTCCCGTTCTCGATCGCGTTGATGGTCTGACGCGAAACATGGAGCGTCGCCCCCAACTCCGCCTGCGACCAATTCTTCGCGGCACGGAGCTCCCGTACGCGGTTCCTCATCGATAGCGGAACCGCTGCAGCCAGATCGAAGCGACCCAGAACGTGAGCATGACCAGCCAGACGGCAAACATCGGCAGGTGCGGCCAACCGGCCACTTCCATCAACGAATAGCCGATCACGAATATCGCCGTGCCCGCGAACGCCCACGCGACCGCAAGCAGCTGGTGCCGCGATTGCATCTCGTCCATGCGCTGAAACGTCCTCACCTGCCACAGCAGGATGCCGACCGCTGGGAGAAGCGGCAGCAGCATGACGGCGCTCCTCAGACCGAGCGAGGGCGTCCGGAATGCGAGAAAGAGCGCAAGCGCAAGCGACAGGGCGTAGGTGCCCACCCATATGCCCAGGCTGACTACCATGGCCTGCTTCGGCAGCAAATCGGCCTCCTTTTTTGCGGAAAGTTTCCTTTCCATAGATGAAGCCAGCGCGTTGTAAAGCACGCTTTCCACAGATTGTTCGAAGCCTCGCAGCGCGACGTCCCAAAATCGCCGCATTGCGCCGTCATCGGCGATGCCCCATATCCGGACGATGGCCAAGGACGCTCCCGTGAAGACGCTCGCCGCCCCCAAGCAGGGCTTCTGGAACCGCGCGCATTATCTCGACCGCATGACCCTGCGGGAGCTGATCGTCGCCTATTTCCAGCACTATACGATCGTCAGCTATCTCGCCCTGACGGTGGCCGCGATCGGCCTGTTCGCCTGGTCGCCGGCGACGCCGCTGGCGACGATCGCCTCGATCGCGGCGGCGGTCCTGGTCTATCCGGCGGTTTGGTATGCGCTCCATCGCTGGGTGCTGCACGGCCGCTGGATGTACAAGCTGCCGATGTTCGCCGCGACCTGGAAGCGGATCCACTATGATCACCACCAGGATCCCAACCATCTCGAGGTGCTGTTCGGCGCGCTCCACACCACGCTGCCGACGATCGCGATCGCGACGATCCCGGTCGGCTATGCGCTGGGCGGGATCGGCGGGGCGGCGGCGGCGTTCGCGGCGGGCCTGCTCACCACCTGCTATTACGAGTTCATCCACTGCATCCAGCACCTCGCCTTCAAGCCGAAGCTGAAATCGGTCGCTCGGATGAAGAAGCTGCACATGGAGCATCACTTCTTCGACGAGAAGGGCAATTACGGCATCACCAACTATCTGCCGGATCGCCTGCTCGGCACCTTCTACGAGCGCGCCGACCGTACCCAGGGCCGCAGCCCGACCGTGTTCAACCTCGGCTATACCGAGGAGGTGGCGAAGACCTATCCGTGGGTGGCGGAGCTGTCCGGCGGCGTCGCCTCCGGCCATCCCCGCAGCCGCACGCGCGGCTGAGCGCATGGCTACCCCGCTCGTCATCCGGCTGGTCTCTTCCGCCGCAGACCGGAAGGCCTTCGTCGATCTCGCCTTCCGCCTCTACGCCAAGGATCCGAATTGGGTCCCGCCGCTAAAGGACGAGGTCCACGGTCTCATCAATCCGAAGAAGAATCCCTGGTTCGAGCATGCCGAGGCTGCCTTTTTCCTCGCCACGCGCAACGGCAAGCCGGTCGGCCGGATCTCGGCGCAGGTCGACCAGCTCGTCCTCGCCATGCCGGCCGATCAGGGTGGCGGACCCGGCACCGGCCATTGGGGCATGTTCGAGGCGGAGGATGGCGAGACTGCCGCAGCGCTGATCGCCAAGGCGGAGGAGTGGCTGCGCGGCAAGGGCATGACCCAGGCGATCGGCCCCATGAGCCTGTCGGTGTGGGACGAACCGGGCCTGCTCGTGGCCGGTCACGATCACCCGCCGACGGTGATGATGGGCCATCATCGGCCGCAATATCAGGGCTGGGTCGAAGCCGCCGGCTACGCGGGTATCAAGGATCTCTATACCTACGACCTCGACATCACCCTGCCCTTTCCTCCGCTGGTGCAGCGCATCGTCAGCTCCGGCGAACGCAACAAGCGGATCACCGTGCGCAAGGTCAACAAGGCACGCTTCGCCGAGGAGGCGGCGCTGATCCTCAGCATCCTCAACAACGCCTGGTCGGACAATTGGGGATATGTGCCGCTGACCGACGCCGAGATCGCCTATGCCGGCAAGAAACTGAAACCGATTGTGTTCGAGGACCTGATCATGGTCGCCGAGGTCGAACGAGAGCCGGTGGCGTTCATGATGACGCTCCCCGATCTCAACGAAATGACGCGCGACCTTAATGGAACGCTGTTCCCGTTCGGTTTCATCAAGCTGCTCTGGCGGCTGCGGAAGCCGAAGGTCCGCACCATGCGCGTGCCACTGATGGGGGTGGTCAAGAGGCTGCAGGCGACCCGGCTGGCGAGCCAGCTCGCCTTCATGATGATCGAATATATCCGTCGTGCGTCGGTCAGCGATTATGGCGCGGTGCGCAGCGAGATCGGCTGGATCCTCGAGGACAATCAGGGCATGCGATCGATCGCCGAGACGATCGACAGCCGCATCAACAAGACCTACCGGATCTACGCCAAGGCGCTGTAGCGGCGCGCTTCGTTCAGCCTGCCTCGCCCGACCCCGCTGCCGGCAGCAGGAACGTCGCCAGCACGATGTTCTCGATCTCGCGGCCCGGTATGTGGACCAGCGCCAGCAGCCGGCCGAGCCCGACGGTGCGCTGCGCCGCTGGATCAACCGGCCCAAGCTCCAGCCCGAACCGCTCAACCATCGCCAGCGTGATCGAGCTGACCTCGCCGTCGGCCGTGAGGCTGACCTCGCTCACCACGCCGCGATAGCCGATCGCCAGCCCGCCGTGCCGCATCTTCGTGAGCACATAGGCGCTGACCACGGCGTCGCCGGCGCGGATGTCGCGGGCATAGGGCGCGAGCCAGCGGTAGAGCAGACCGGCGACATAAGATCGTTCGCCCAGCCGCAGGTCACGCGCGGTCAGGCTGCGCGCGGCGAGGAAGGTGGCGATGCACAGGAGGGTGAGGCAGATGAGCTCGTACAGGATCGTCGCCGACCGCACGCTCGGCCGATCGCTTCGCAAGAGCTCCTGCAGATGGGCGTAGGCATCGGGATCGAAGCCGACCGGCAGGCATGCGTGATGGCGGCAATAGAGATCCTGCGCGGCGAAGAACAGCAGGGCGAGACAATGCGCCGCAAGCGCGCAAAGCGCGATGCCGACCAGGAAGGTCAGCGAGTTCGGAGCAGGCGGGGGGCGCCGCACGGAGCGGCCGCTAATCGCGGCGGTGAGGCCGAAATAGCCGGTGAAGCCCGGCGCAAGGAAGAGGATGGTGAGGAGAAGCGATAGGCTAAGATTCATTC
>CAXTTP010000086.1:0-426 GCA_964247195.1 uncultured Sphingomonadaceae bacterium | reverse complement strand
AGCGTCGCCGGCGGATGGCGGCTCGTCAATAGGCCGGCCGAAAATGACCTCCAGCGAATGCCGGGTCGCATTGGTGACGCGCTCGACCTCTTCCCAGCTGCCATATTTCTGGTGGAGCTTGAACGCGCGCATCATGGCCTCGGGCGTGTTCAGCTGCATCGTCGCTCCTTCCAGGGTCTCCCGAAGGTAGCTGGAACGGCGGCTTTTTCTAGGTGAACAGAACCAGAACGGATTGACTTCAGCGCAGACTTACCCAAGTCGGGGCGTGATCGCTTGCCTTCTCCTTGCCGCGCGCCGCCTTGTCGACGCCGGCATCGAGCAGCCGGTCGGCGGCGGCCGGGCTCAGCAGCAGGTGATCGATCCGGAAACCGGCATCACGCGCCCAGGCACCCGCCTGATAATCCCAGAAGGTGTAGATCGGACCGT
>CAXTTP010000085.1:0-10272 GCA_964247195.1 uncultured Sphingomonadaceae bacterium | reverse complement strand
CGCGGTCGAGCAGGCCGGCCTCACCGGTCTCGCGGAGGGCCAGCCGCTCGAGTTCACGCTCGTCGATCGCGGCGGCCGCGTCTCCGCGACCGACCTGAAGATCGAGGGCGAGCCGATGCCGGTCGAGGACCGTGGCCCGCCGCGCGATCGCGATGCCGGCCCAGGCGCACCGCGCGGCGGCGGCGGCGCGCCCCAGCGTCAGCTCACCGGCGAAAAGGCCAGCGGCACGGTCAAGTTCTTCAACGCCATGAAGGGCTTCGGCTTCATCCAGCGCGACGATGGCCAGCCGGATGCGTTCGTCCACATCTCCGCCGTGGAACGCGCCGGCATGACCAGCCTGAACGAGGGCGACCGACTCGAGTTCGAGCTCGAGGTTGATCGGCGTGGGAAGTATGCTGCGGTGAACCTCACCTCCATCTCCTAACACCCGCTTCGGCGGTTGACATGGCCCGGTCCGCCGCGCGCGGGCCGGGCCTTTTCTTTACGCCGTCCTACCCCAAACTCCGGTTGCTCCAAATCCGATCAACTCGCGACGCCCGCAACATTGCTGACGCGCCAATCCGGCTTCAAGAGGCTGGTGGATGCCCCGGAGTTCTCGTGCATGCTCGACGCGCCTGGGGTGATGGACCGCTCGACCTCCGCGCAGATTGAATATCCCGCAACGGCGATGGGCGCGGCGCTGGTCGCCGTCGCGGCGAAGGCGGAAAAGGGCGGGTACTGCGCCAATTTCGCGGCGGCACACGGGAGGATCGACGTCCTTCGCGCAGCTGGCGTACGTGTCGTCCCGATGACGTTTCCGCTGCCTGCCAAATGCGATGGCGCCAAGCAGATCCCCCGCGCCTGGACGTTCCTGGGCTCGACCGCCGAATCCTGTCCATGCTCGACGGTCCCGCATGAACCGAACGGCGTCTGGGTCGTGCCGCCCGACACGACGATCGAAGATGTGCGCCGACTTCACGCGTCCGCCCGCTAGGTCCGCCCTCGTGGGTTTCCACCGGAGGGGTCGTCAGGCGATCATCCGCCGTAGGGTCTCGATCCAGTCCGCCTCCCGGGCCGGCTTGTCGGTGCGGATCCGGGCGATGCGGGGAAAGCGCATCGCCACGCCCGACTTGTGGCGCTTCGATTCGTGGATCGAGTCGAATGCCACCTCCAGCACCAGCGTCTTCTCGACCTCGCGGACCGGGCCGAACCGGGTCGCCGTGTGGTTGCGCACGAAGCGGTCGAGCCATTTCAGCTCCTCGTCGGTGAAGCCCGAATAGGCCTTGCCGACCGGGAGCAGCTCGCCGCCCGCCTCCGGATCGGCGGTCCAGCAGCCGAACGTATAGTCCGAATAGAAGCTCGACCGTTTGCCGTGGCCGCGTTGCGCATACATCATCACGCAGTCGGCGGTGAGCGGGTCGCGCTTCCATTTGTACCAGAGGCCGGTGCGGCGGCCGGCGACATAAGGGCTGTCGCGCCGCTTCAGCATCACGCCTTCGATCGCCGCATCGCGGGCGCGGCCGCGAATCTCCTCGAGCGCGGCGAAGTCCGCCGCCTCGATGAGCGGGGACAGGTCGAAGCGGTCGGGGGGCAGGGCCGGCACCAACGCCTCGAGCCGCACGCGCCGCTCGGACCAGGGCAGCGCGCGCAGGTCCTCGCCGCCGTCGAAGAGGATGTCGTAGAGCCGGACGAAGGCGGGATAGTCGGCGAGCATCTTCGGCGAGACGAGCTTGCGGCCGAGCCGCTGCTGGAGCGCGTTGAAGCTCGCCGCGCCTTCGGTGTCGATGCCGCCGCCCTGCCCGCCTGCTCCGTCCTGCCGGCTTCCTCCGCCCTGAACGTCGCCGCGGACCAGGAGCTCGCCGTCCAGCACCGCGTTCGCGTGGAACGCCTCGGCGATTTCGGGGAAGCTGCCGGTGATGTCGTCGCCAGCGCGGCTGTAGAGCCGGGTGGTGCCGCCGACCCGCACGATCTGGACGCGGATCCCGTCCCACTTCCACTCGGCGGCATAGTCGTCGAGCGAGACCTGCGTCTCCTCGAGCGGGTGGGCGAGCATGAACGGCCGGAACACCGGCGTATCGGCCGGCGTCGGCTGCGCGCCCTTGCCCTCGCCCCAGGCGAACAGCGGCCGGTAAGGCGGGGCAAGGCCGTGCCAGACCTCCTCGACCGCGTCGACGTCGAGCCCGAACGCCTGCGCCAGCGCGGTCTTGGCGAGCCGCGCCGAGACGCCGACGCGCAGCTCGCCGGTCGCGAGCTTGAGCAGGGCATAGCGGCCGCTCGCGTCGAGATGGTCGAGCATCTCGGCCAGCGCCGGCGGGCCGTCGGCTCGGCCGAGCGTCGTCAGCCGCTCGACCACCGCGCCGAGCCGAAGCGAGCCGTCGTCGATTTCGGCGGGCTGGTCGATCCGCTTCGGCCAGAGCAGCGCGACCGTTTCGGCCAGGTCGCCGACGAAGTCGCGGCTCATCGAGAGGAGCACCGGATCGATCCGCTCCTGCGCGATGCCGTAGATCGCCGCTGCCTTGACCGCCTTCAGGTCGATGGCGCCGGTAAGCGCCGCCATTGCCCAGCCCCGATCCGGATCGGCGGTGCGGGCAAGGTAGTCGGCAATCAGCTTGAGCTTGGCGTTGCGCGAGCGCGTGTAGACGAGCCCGTCGAGCAGCTGGGAGAAGTCTCGCATCGCTATCGTAACGGGCGAGCGGCGCTCCCGTTGCCTGCCGCGGCCCCGTCCGCGCCGGTGCTCGCGGTCAGCTGATTTTCTTTGCTGCCAGCAGGGCGAGCACGAGGAAGACCAGGAAGACCGCGATCGCGATGAAGAACAGGATCTTGGCGATGCCCACGAAGGCACCGCCGACGCCGCCGAAGCCCAGCGCACCGAGAACCAGACCGACGACGAGGAAGATGAGCGCCCATTTCAGCATGTGACCTGCCCGCGAACCGTGGACCGTCGAGCCTGAACGCGCCGGGCCCCTACTGTTTCCGGGAGCTTCATGAGGCGATCAGCCGTTCTGGCTCGCCTCGAACAGGAACCAGGCGCGCTCCTCGGCCAGGTCGGTCCATTCGTCGAGAATGCCGCTGGTGGCGTTGTCCTTGGCCTCGTCGACGATGTCCTTGGCCTCGCGCAACGCCGCGACCAGCGCGAGATTGTCGTCGCGCAGCTCCTGCAGCATGTCCTTCGGGCTCACATAATCCGCATCGTTGTCGCGGACGCGCTGGCGCCGCGCGATGTCGCCGATCGAGCGGAGCGTGGTGTTGCCGGTCTTGCGCACGCGTTCGGCGATGGCATCGGTCGTGCCGAGGATCTGCGTCGCCTGATCGTCGAGCATCAGATGATAGTCGCGGAAATGCGGGCCGGAGACGTGCCAGTGAAAGTTCTTGGTCTTGATGTAGAGCGCGTAGCTGTCGGCCAGGATACCGTTCAGCGCGTCTGCCACGCTGTTCACGGCATTGCTCGACAGGTCGGTCGGGGTGTCGAGCTTGTCCTTATCCGCCATGAGCGAATCTCCTGCTGGTTTCGGTTCGTCGTGCCTATACGCCGTTGGCGCCCGGTCTGCGACGATCAAGCCGCTGAATAAATGCGATCGCGGTGATCGACAGCGCCGATCTTCACCACAGCCGCAGCGCGCCTAGTACGACGACCGTGCCGATGAGCAGGAAGAGGATGCCGATCCCGGTACGGATCCTGGCGATGGGCAAAGTCGCAGGCAGTTGCGCGCCCAGCGCTACCGCCGGCGCGCTAGCGAGCACGATCCCGGCGGTCGCGCCGGCGGCGGCGAGTATCGGCGAGTGGGCGCGGGCGGCGATGGCGAACGTCAGGAACTGGGTCTTGTCGCCGAATTCGAGGATGAAGAAGGCGATCGCGCTCGCCGCGAACGGACCGAGCCGCGCGTAAATGCCGATGTCCGGCTGCTTCTGACGAAACAGCGCACTAGCCCCCGCCGAGATCAGTGCGACCGCGAGCATCAGCGTGATCGCCCGGAAATTGATATAGCCGGCGACCAGGTTGCCGCCGATCGCGGCGATCAGGCTGTTGGCGAGCGCGGCGACCGCGATACCGCCGAGCACGGCGCCCGGCCGCTGCAGCCGGGTCGCGAGCAGTATCGCCAGGAGCTGGGTCTTGTCGCCGACCTCCGCAAGCGCCGCGGCGAGGAAGGCCGGCAGCAGCGCGTCCATGCCGGCCTAGCCGGCCAGCCGGACGTTCACCGACGCGAGATAGAGGCTGGCCGACGCCTCGTCCTGATGGTCGCCGGCGACCGCGTCGCGCATGCCGTCGACGAACGGCCGGATCATCGCGCCGCGGCCGCCGCGCGAGAGCGCCTCCCCCAGCCCGGCGGCGAGACCTCCGACCGAAGCCATCCCGTTGTCGTGCGCGAGCTGCCGGATCGCGTCGGCGCGGCGGCCGAGCTCGCCGATCGAAAGCAGCCGGAAGTCGCGTTCCAGCTGATCGATGCGGGCGCAGATCTCGCGCCGGATCTCCTTGATGTCGCTACCAACGATACGCGCCGTGGCCATGACCGCCCCTTCTGAATATGCACCGCACATTGCCCCCGCTGGCTTAGCAAAGCATTAACGACGATCGCGTTGCAGGCGGCGACGGTCCGGGCGCCTTGACTTTTCGCGCCCGCCCGCGCAGGGGGTCGGCCAGCAAGCGGCGGCGACGCCGCTTTATTTTTGGCATTCGGCCCCGCCGTCCGGGGCGTTCAGGCATCCAGAGGGTTAGCGGTCATGGCAAAGCCGACCACGGTCAAGATCAAGCTCGTCAGCAGCGCCGACACCGGCTTCTTCTACGTGACGAAGAAGAATCCGCGCACGAAGACCGAGAAGCTCAGCTTCCGCAAATATGATCCGGTCGCGCGCAAGCATGTCGATTTCAAGGAAGCGAAGATCAAGTAGGGCGAACCGCCCGTCCTTGCCGTGGCTGCTAGAGCAGCGCCTCGACCGCTTCCACGAACCGCACCAGCGAAATCGGCTTCGACACATAGCCTTCCGCGCCCGCCGCGCGGATGCGGTCCTCGTCGCCCTTGGCGGCGTAGGCGGTCACCGCCATGATCGGTATCGCCTTCAGCGACTCGTCCGCCTTCAGCTGCTGGATCAGCGCCATTCCGCTGACATGGGGCAGCTGGATGTCCATGATGACGAGATCGGGGCCGAAGGCGAGCGCGCGCGCCACCGCTTCGCGGCCGTCTCGGACCGGCTCGGCCTCGTAGTCGTGGGCGCGCAACAGGTCGCAGAACAGCTTCAGGTTGAGCTCGTTATCCTCGACAACCAGCACTTTCTTCGCCACGTGATCGCCCCATGAACCGCATGGCCGGATGTAGGCGATGAGACCGCCGGACACAAACCGCGACCCGGCCGCGACCGCCCTGGCCGCGCTCGCCTGGACGCTGGGCGACGGTACGCGCGCCGAGCGGCTGCTGGCGGTGACCGGCCTCGCGCCCGCCGACCTGCGCGCCCGTGCCGCCGATCCGGCGGTGCTGGCGGCGGTGATCGGCTTCCTGGAGGCATATGAGCCCGACCTCGTCGCCTGCGCCGACGAACTCGGCGTCGCGCCCGAGGTTCTCGTCCGCGCCCGTGCGGAGCTGGAGCAATGAGCCGCCCGCTGCTCATCACCGATTGCGACGAAGTGCTGTTGCACATGATGACGCATTTCAGCGGCTGGCTCGACGATGCCCATGCGATCGATTTCTGGCCGGTCAACGGCGAGTTCGTGAACGCCATGAAGCGACGCAGCGGGGGGCCGCCGCTGCCTGCCGACGAAATGTGGACGCTCCTCGACGCCTTCTTCGCGACCGAGATGCACCGCCAGACGCTGGCGCCGCATGCGCGCGAGGCCCTGGCCGAGATCGCCGAGGTCGCCGACATCGTGATCCTCACCAATCTCGGCGAGCATTGCCACGCCGGCCGCGTCGCCCAGCTCGAGGCGCTCGGCATCCGCCATCGCGTGCTCTGCAACCAGGGCGGCAAGGGCGTGCCGGTGAACCGGCTGCTCGCCGAATATCGGCCGACCGTCACGGTCTTCGTCGACGACCTGCCGGTCCACCACAATTCGGTCGCCGAGCATGCGCCGGAGGTGTGGCGGCTCCACATGATCGCCGAGCCGGAACTCCGCATCCGCACCGCCGAGACCGCGCACGCCCGGATCGACGACTGGACCGAGGCGAAGGGCTGGATCCTCGATCGCTTTCGCGACGGCCCCGCGCCAGCGCTCTTGACGCCCGCGGATGCGAGCGCGAAGGATTCGGCATGACCATCGCCGAGCGTCTCGCCGAGCTCAACATCAGGCTCCCCGCGCCCGCACCACCCGTCGCCGCCTATGTGCCGACCGTCGAGTCGAACGGCCTGCTCTACGTCTCCGGCCAGCTGCCGTTCCGCGCCGACGGCTCGCTGATCACCGGCCGGCTCGGCGTCGACTATGATATCGAGCATGGCCGCGAGGCGGCGGAGCGCTGCGGCATCATGCTGCTCGCGCAGATCCGGGCGGCGCTCGATGGCGACCTCGATCGCGTCCAGCGGATCGTCAAGCTCGGCGTCTTCGTCGCCTCCGACGGCCATTTCACCGACCAGCCGATGGTCGCCAACGGCGCCTCCGAGCTGATGGTGGCCGTGTTCGGGCCGGCCGGCCGGCATGCCCGCAGCGCGGTCGGCGTGCCCACCCTCCCGCTCGGCGCGGCCGTCGAAGTCGATGCGATCGTCGCCCTTCGCCCGGCTTGACGGGCTGATCGCGCCCGCGCCCGCGCCCGGGCGGATCGCGTTCCTCACCGCGCACCCGTTCGCCCATCGCGGGCGCCATGGCGCCGGCGTACCCGAGAACAGCCGCGCCGCCTTCGCCGCGGCGATCGCCGCCGGCCACGGCATCGAATGCGACGTCCAGGCGAGCCGCGAGGGCGAGGCGTTCGTCTTCCACGACGCCGAGCTCGACCGGCTGACGATGGCGCAGGGTGCGCTGCGCGATCGCGCGGCCGCGGCGCTGGACGGCATCGCGCTGGCGGACGGTGCCGAGCGAATCCCGCGGCTCTCGGAAATTCTCGCGCTGGTCGGCGGCCGGACGACGCTGCTCATCGAGCTGAAGGTGCCGGACCGGCGCGTCGTCACCTTGTGCCTCGCCGTCCGCCGCGCGCTGGAGGGCTATCGCGGGCCGGTCGCGGTGATGTCGTTCAACCCCGATGTCGGCCGCTGGTTCGGCCAGCACGCGCCGAAGATCGTGCGCGGCCTGGTCGTTACCGAGGAAGGCAAGCGGACCTTGCGCGGACGCGCCGAGCGGCACCTCGCCTTGTGGCGGGCGCGGCCCGACTTCCTCGCCTACGACGTGCGCGATCTGCCGTCGCGCTTCGCCGCCGCCGCCCGCGCGCGCGGCGTGCCGGTCCTGACCTGGACCGTGTGCGATGCCGCCGCGGAGCGCGTCGCGCACGCTTGCGCCGACCAGATCATCTACGAGGCCGCGCCGTGAGCCGCGGCGACCTGGTGGCGCGGATCGGCGACGGCGTGGCCGCCTTTCCCGCCGACGAATGGGATGCCTGCGCCGGCACCGACAATCCGTTCGTGTCGCACGCCTTCCTGTCGGCGCTGGAGGAATCGGGCAGCGCCACCGCCGGGCGCGGCTGGCAGCCGGTGCCGATCGCGATCGACGGCGCCGACGGCCGCCTCGCCGCGGTGATGCCGGCCTACGCCAAGAGCCACAGCCAGGGCGAATATGTGTTCGACCATGCCTGGGCGGACGCCTGGTCGCGCGCGGGCGGCGATTACTACCCCAAGCTCCAGATCGCGGTGCCGTTCTCGCCGGTTCCGGGGCCGCGGCTGCTGGCCCGCGATCCGGCGCTGAAGCCGTCGCTGATCGCGGCGGCCGAGGCGATGGTACGCCAGCACGGTCTGTCCTCCGCGCACGCCACCTTCATCGCCGAGGCCGACCGGCCGCTGTTCGAGGCGGCGGGTTGGCTGCTGCGCGCCGATCGCCAGTTCCACTGGATGAACGAGGGCTATGCGAGCTTCGACGATTTCCTCGACGCCCTCGCCTCGCGCAAGCGCAAGGCGATCCGCAAGGAACGCGCCGCCGCCGTCGAGGGCTTGGAAGTGCGCCACCTGAGCGGCGCCGACCTCAGCGACGCGCATTGGGACGCCTTCTGGCGCTTCTATCAGGATACCGGCTCGCGCAAATGGGGCCGGCCCTATCTGAGCCGTCGCTTCTTTTCGATGCTCGGCGAGCGGATGGCCGATCGCGTGCTGCTGATCCTGGCCTATCGCAACGGCAAGCCGATCGCCGGCGCGCTCAACCTCATCGGCAGCGATACGCTATATGGCCGCTATTGGGGAGCCACCGAGGAGGTGCCGTTCCTCCATTTCGAGCTCTGCTATTATCAGGCGATCGACGCCGCGATCGCGCGCGGCCTGGCCCGGGTCGAGGCGGGCGCACAGGGCGGTCACAAGCTCGCGCGGGGATACGGGCCGGTCGCGACCTGGTCGGCGCACCATATTCCCGATCCCGGCTTCCGCGCCGCCGTCTCCGACTATCTCGTGCGCGAGCGCGACGCGATCGCTCACGACATCGAGGCGCTGGCGGAAATGGCCCCGTTCCGGCGAGCCTGATCCGGGAGGCGAGGCGGTTTTCAGTGCGCTGTGCGGCCTGCCGAGGAGAGCCAGGCCCGTGCCTGGCGCTGGGCCTCGGCGATTTCGCGCGCGCTCATTTCCTCGGCGATCTCGGCGCGGCATTCCTGGCCGCGGATGTTGCCGCTGAGCGCCGCGAGATTGAACCATTTATGCGCCTGGACGAGATCGACGTCGATCCCGCCGCTGCCGCAAGAAAATGCCATGCCGAGATCGAAATAGGCGTTGATGTCGCCCCGTTGCGCGCCGGCGATGTGGCTTTCGATAAGGAAGTCCGCATCGTTCAGGCTGTGCGCCATGATCTTGCCCTCTTACGGCGAAAATCCGCCTGCCGGGATTTCGCCATATCGGACTAAAAGAATGGTTAACGCGAACGCGACCTTAGCAAGAATAATCGCGTATCGCAGGAACGCGGCCACGTGGGTGGAAGGCAGGTCGCGGCCACGAACAATTTGCACCCGGCAGGGCCCTCCGATAAGCGCAGAGGGGGCGTTCCTTGCGGAGCGCGAAAACCCAGATCGAAGGGCAGGGGCGATACCTGGCATGGCCGTGCAGCCTGCGCATTTGATTGTTTTCGCTAACGAAAAGGGCGGATCGGGCAAGTCGACGACGGCTGTCCACGTCGCGGTCGCGCTGGCCGCGGCGGGGCGGCGGGTGGCGGCGATCGATCTCGACACGCGTCAGCGTACGCTCGGCCGCTATCTCGAGAACCGCGCCGCCACGGTGCGGCGCCTCGGCACGGCGCTGCCGATCCCGCTGTTCGAGACGTTCGATCCGGCGCGCGGCGCATCGATCGAGTCGCGCCTCGACGCGCTGGCTGCGGGCGCCGAGATCGTCGTCGTCGACACGCCCGGCCGCGACGATCCGCACGCACGCGCCGCGATGGCGCGCGCCGACACGCTGGTCACGCCGATCAACGACAGCTTCATCGATCTCGACCTGATCGGTCAGGTCGACGCGGAGACCTTCAAGGTCCGTCGCCCGAGCTTCTATGCCGAGCTGGTGTGGGACACGCGCAAGGCCCGCGCCAAGACCGACGGCGGTACCGTCGACTGGGTGGTGCTGCGTAACCGTCTCCAGCATATCGAAGCGCGCAACATGAAGCGGGTCGCTTCGGCGCTTGGCGAGCTCGCCAAGCGGGTCGGCTTCCGCGTCATCCCCGGCCTCTCCGAGCGCGTCGTCTACCGCGAGCTGTTCCCGAAGGGGCTGACGCTGCTCGATCTCGCCCAGATCGGCGGGGATACCGGTCTCGGGCACATCGCCGCACGCCAGGAGCTGCGCGAGATGGTGTCCGGCCTCGCCCTTCCCGACTGGCCGGCGGTGCGGACTGCGGCGGCGCGGTGACGCTGCTGCTGCTGATCGCCGCCGGCGTCGGCTGGTGGGCGTGGCGGAGCGGCCAGCTCCGCGCGCTCCGCTTCGGCGATGTCGCGGCCGTCGTGGCGGCGCTCTGCGGCGTGCGCCTGCTCGGCCATGGCGAGGCGCCGGTCGGCATCCTCGCGATCGGAGGCGCGGCCGGCTGGGCGTGGCTGCGCTCCCGCGGCGCGCCCGCTCGCGCAATGTCGGCGGAGCGCCCGTCGGCGACGATCGAGGAGGCGCGCGGATTGCTCGATTTGCCGCCCGGCGCCGGGCGCGCCGAGATCGAGCGCGCCTATCGCCGCATCATCGGCCGCGTCCATCCCGACGCCGGCGGCTCGAACGCGC
>CAXTTP010000084.1:0-10443 GCA_964247195.1 uncultured Sphingomonadaceae bacterium | reverse complement strand
GCTCTCGATGCGGAGGCGGCCGTGCGCGGCGGCGGTACGCGCGCCGAGCGCCGCGAGCGGACCCGCCGCCCCCGGCCGGAAGGTGGCCTCGCCGGCCTCGAACAGCAGCGCGGCGCGATAGGCATGGACCTCGCCGCCGCGATGGCTACCGAACGCCGCCCGCACGCTCGCCGTAGCGGCGTTGCCGCGGGCATGGAGCAGCACGAAGAAGGCGAGCAGCAGCAGGCAGAGATCGGCGAAGCTGATCAGCCAGCGCGGGTTGCGCATCACGCTCATACCGCGTGCCGCAACCGCGCGCGCGGTATCGCCGCGTCGAGCTCCGCCTCGGCCAGCCGGGCGAGGCGGCGGCAGGTCCAGTGCCGCCACTCCGCCTCCTCGGCGGAGAGCCGCTCGAGCCGCGCCGCGATCGGCCCGGCGATGCCGGCCGAAAGCAGCACGCCATGGAAGGTGGTGAGCATCGCCAGCGCCATCGCCGGGCCGATCCGTGCGACGTCGTCCATTGCGGCGAACATGGCGCTGAGGCCGAGGATCGTGCCGAGCATGCCCATCGCCGGCGCGGCATCGGCGATCGCCCGCCATACCGAGGTGGCACGGGCATGGCGGCCCGCGATCGCCTCGCTTTCCTCGTCCGCCCACAACGTGAAGGCGTAAGGCGTCTCCGCCTCGGCCAGGCGGATCGCGGCGAGCCGCAGGAACCGGCCGGTCGTCTCGACGCGATCGGCGCACGCGATCGAGCGGATCTCGGCCAGCCGCTCGATGCGGGCGACGGCGACGCGGGCGGCGCGCGCGTCGCGCGCGGGATCGGCACGGACCAGCGGCCGGAGCGATGCGAAGGCTGCAGCAAGATCGGCCCGGGTCGAGCGCATCGCCGCCGCGGCGAGGGCGCCGCCGAAGACGATCAGCATGGATACCGGGTCGAGGAGGCGTGCGATCGCGGCAACGAGTTCCATGCAAGCCCTCCCCGCGCAGCCGGCAAGGCCGGCAAGAAATTGCCGCCCCCGGCAAGAAATTGCCGGCAGCGCTGCCGCTCGCCTGCCGGTGGCGATGTCGGGGCGGTGCCGTCCGCCTGCACCGACGGTTGGCACGGCCCTTGCTAATCGACCCGGAGAGAAGGCGTCGTGCAGTCCGTTCATCACCAGTAACGACGGCAACGGCGGCAACTTTAGCGGGAAAGCGGGGCGGCAGTGGCGGTGAACGATCAGCTCTTCGGCATCCACGGCGCGAGCCTGGCGCTGCGCAGCCAGCGCCTCGCCATGCTCGCCTCCAACATCGCGAACGCGGCGACGCCCAACTACAAGGCGCGCGACATCGATTTCGCCAAGGCGCTCGACCTCGCCACCGCCGGCGGCAAGGACGCCGGCCAGGCATCGGCCGAAAGCGTCGCCTACCGGGTGCCGATGCAGAGCTCGATCGACGGCAACACCGTCGAGCTTTCGACCGAGCAGACTGCCTTCGCCGAGAACGCGGTGCAGTACCGCACCACCCTCTCCTTCCTCCAGGGCCGCATCGATACCGTGATGCAGGCCATCCGCGGAGAATAAGCGCATGAGCGGACCCATGTCGGTCTACGAGATCGCCGGCCGCGCCATGTCGGCGCAGCTCGTGCGGCTCAACACCACCGCGTCGAACCTCGCCAATGCCGGCACGATCGCCTCGTCCAAGGCTGGCGCGTTCCGGGCGCTCAAGCCGGTGTTCGAAGCGGTCGGCGAGCGGCCTGGCGTCGCGACCGTCAAGGTCCGCGAGGTCGTCGCCTCGGCAGCCGAGCCGACGCAGCGCCACGATCCCGACAATCCGATGGCGGACGCGAGCGGCAACGTCTGGGAAGCCGGGGTCGATAGCGCCGCCGAGATGGTCGAGATGATCGAAACCGCGCGCCAGTACCAGAACAACGTCCAGGTCCTCCAGACCGCGAAGACCCTCACCCTCGACACCTTGAGGCTCGGCAAATGACCAGCACCGCAACCATCGCGCCGAGCTCGGCGGCGAGCGCCGTCGCTAGCGCGACGAAGAGCAACTCCGCGCTCGACATGACCGACTTCCTGAAGCTGATGACCACCCAGCTGCAGACGCAGGACCCGTTCAGCCCGATGGACAACAGCCAGATGGCTGCGCAAATGGCGCAGTTCTCGTCCGTCGCCGGCATCTCGGAGATGAACACGAACCTGAAGACGCTCACCGGCGAGCTTTCCGGTTCGCGGATCGGCGATGCGGCGAGCTGGATCGGCCGCTCGGCGCTGGTCGGCAGCGCGACCGCGACGCCGCTCGCCGACGGCAGCTATCAGGGCGAGATCACGCTGCCGTCCGCGGCGACCAAGGTGACGCTCAACCTCGTCGATGCGAACGGCGCCGTCGTCCACGCGCAGGAACTCGGCGCGCACGGCGCCGGCACCCTCGATTTCGCCTGGGACGGCAAGAATGCCGACGGCACGATGACCGGGGGCGGCGCGCTCAAGCTGGTCGTCACCGCGGTCGACGCGACCGGCGCCGACGTCAATGCGACCACCGCCAGCTGGGCAGCGATCGGCGGCGTCCAGTCGCCCGCGACCGGGACGACCCGGCTCGTCACGCCGCTCGGCCTCATCGATCCCGCCGACGCCATCCGCCTCGGCTGAACCTTCCGGAGACACCGCCATGTCCGTCAATTCCTATTACACCTCGCTCAGCGGCCTCCGGGCGGCGCAGACCGACCTGTCGGTGGTCTCCAACAACATCGCCAATGTCGGCAGCGCCGGCTTCAAGAAGAGCCGCGCCACCTTCGGCGACATCGTCGCCGCGACCGCGCAGCAATCGTCGGGCAGCACGCCCGGCCTCGGCACCCGGCTGCAGGGCATCCAGCAGCAGTTCACGCAAGGCGGCTACCAGACCTCGGACCGGGCGCTCGATCTCGCGATCTCGGGACAGGGCTTCTTCGTCACCCATTCGCAGGCGGCCGGCGGCACGACCGCCTTCACCCGCGCCGGCGCCTTCACCACCGACGCGAACAACAACGTCGTCGGCGCCGACGGCACGTTCCTCCAGGTTCTGCCGGTCGACGCCGACGGCACGCCCACCTCGACCGATCTCGCCGGCACCACCAACCTCGTCATTCCGAAGACCAACGGCACCGGCGATGCCGCGTCCAAGCTCGACAACGTCTCGATCGACGACAAGGGCGTCGTCGTCGCAACCTATGCCGACGGCACCAACCTGAAGCTGGGCCGTGTCGCGATCGCGAACTTCGCCGATCCCGAGGGGCTTCGCCAGACCGGCAATGCGAGCTGGACCGCGACCGGCCGGTCCGGCACGCCCACCGTCAGCGGCGCCGGGACGGATGGCGCCGGCGCGATCCAGTCCGGCGCGCTCGAGGAAGCGAATGTCGACCTCACCGAGGAACTCGTCGCGCTGATTCAGGCGCAGCGCAACTTCCAGGCGAACGCGAAGGCGATCGATACCTCGACGCAGATCACCGACATCGCCGTCAACCTGCGCAACTGAGCGGCTGAACGATGGACCGTCTCGCTTACACGTCGGTGTCGGCGCTGCGCGCCGCGATGGCGCGGCAGGCGTCGACCGCGAACAACCTCGCCAATGCCAACACCACCGGCTTTCGCGCCGACATGGCGGCGGCATCGGCGATCTGGGTGCAGGGCCCGAGCCTGAACAGCCGCGCGCTCGCTTCCGAGGAGACGGTGGCGGCGGACATGACCGAAGGCGCGATCGCGCAGACCGGCCGGCCGCTCGACGTCGCGCTTCAGAAGGACGCGATGATCGCCGTCCAGGCCGAGGACGGCGACGAAGCCTATACTCGCCGCGGCGACCTCAAGACCACCGAGTCGGGCCTGCTCGTCAACGGCGACGGGGTGCCGGTGCTCGGCGAAGGCGGCCCGATCACTCTGCCCGACTATGATTCGCTGACGATCAACGCCGAGGGCACGATCAGCATCGTCCCGCAGGGCGGCGACCCGAAGACGCCGCAGGACGTCGACCGGTTGAAGCTGGTCAGCCCGGCCGGATCGAAGATCGTCAAGGGCCTCGACGGCCTGTTCCGCGTGCGCGGCGGCGGCGCGCTGCCATCCGATCCCGACGCGCGGCTGACCGGCGGCGCGCTGGAGGGATCGAACGTCAATTCCAGCCAGGCGCTCGTCGACATGATCGAGGCGAGCCGCGCCTGGGAGACGCAGGTGAAGATGCTCGCCACCGCCAAGGAGATTGACACCGACGCCGCCCAGCTGATGCGCCTGCCCGACTAGACCCCAAGGAGCCTTCGTCCATGACCACCGCCGCCCTCCACGTCGCCCGCACCGGCCTCGACGCGCAATCCGAACGGATGCGGGTGATCGCCAACAATCTGGCGAACGTGAACACCACCGGCTTCAAGCGCGACCGCGCGAGCTTCGAGACGCTCGCCTACCAGGCGATCACGGCGGCCGGCGCGACCTCGTCGGCCGACGACAAATATGCGGTGGGCAAGTCGCTCGGCACCGGCGTGCAGCTGACCGGCACGGCGCGGATCGACACGCAAGGCTCGCTCCAGACGACCGGCAACTCGCTGGACGTCGCGATCGAGGGTAACGGCTATCTCCAGGTGACGATGCCGGACGGCCGCACCGGCTACACCCGCGCCGGCAATCTGAGCCTTTCGGCGGAGGGCAAGCTGGTGACCGAGGAAGGCATGCCGCTGATCCCGGACATCACCATTCCGGAAGGCGCTCAGTCGATCACGATCGGTAGCGACGGCACCGTCTCGGCGACCGTGCCCGGCCAGACCGCGCCGAGCGAGCTCGGCAAGATCGAGACGGCGCGCTTCATGAACCCGGCCGGCCTCCAGAACGCCGGCAACAACCTGCTCGTAGAGACCGCCGCCTCCGGCACGCCGCAGGCCGGCACCGCCGGCGAGGACGGCCGCGGCTCGATCCGCCAGGGTTCGCTCGAGGGATCGAACGTCAACGTCGTCGAGGAGCTCGTCGACATGATCGAGACGCAGCGCGCCTACGAGGTCAATTCCAAGATGATCAAGGCGACCGACGAGATGCTGCAATATGTCAACCAGCAGCTCTAGCTGCGCGGCGCTGCTGGCGCTCTGCGCGCTGGCCGCAGCGCCCGCGGACGCGCGCCGCAAGGCCGCGCCCGACCTCGACTATGCCGCGAGCCCGCCGCTCGCGCCGGTCGCGGCACCGGCCGACGGCGCGATCTTCCACGCCTCCTACGGCTATGCGCCGCTCACCTCGGGCGCGCGCGCGGCGACCGTCGGCGACACGCTGACGATCGCGCTGGTGGAACGGACGCAAGCGGTGAAGACCAACTCCGCCTCGACCGACCGCTCCGGCAATATCGGCATCACCCCGCCGACCACGGGGCCCTTGTCGTTCTTCAAGCCGAGCGACGTCGCGGTCGGCGCCGGCGGCACCTTCAACGGCAAGGGCCAGGCGAGCCAGTCGAACGCGCTGACCGGCGAGGTGACCGTTACCGTCGCGCAGGTGTTGGCCAACGGCAACCTGCTGGTGCGCGGCGAGAAGCTCGTGACGCTCAACCGCGGCGACGAGCAGATCCGCATCGCCGGCATCGTCCGCACCGCCGACATCATGCCCGACAACCGCGTGCTTTCGACCCGCGTCGCCGACGCGCGGATCACCTATTCCGGCTCCGGCGAGATCGCGCGGGCCAGCACGCAGGGCTGGCTCGGCCGCTTCTTCTCGCGCGTCAGCCCCTTCTAAGGACCGATCCAGCGATGCGCGCTCTCCTTCTCGCCTGCCTCGCGCTAGTCGGCCTCGTCGCCGCGCCCGCGCGTGCCGACCGAATCAAGGACCTCGGCGGCTTTCAGGGGCTGCGCACCAACCAGCTCACCGGCTATGGCATCGTCGTCGGGCTCGCCGGCACCGGCGACGACAGCCTCGAATATGCCACGCTCGGCATGAAGGGCGTCGCCCAGCGCTTCGGCCTCACGCTGCCGCCGGGCGTCAACCCGGCGCTCAAGAACGCCGCCGCAGTGCTGATCACCGCCGACCTGCCGGCGATGTCCAAGCCGGGCCAGAAGCTCGACATCACCGTATCGGCGATGGGCAAGGCCAAGTCGTTGCGCGGCGGCGCGCTCGTGGTGGCGCCGCTCTACGGCGCGGACGGGCAGATCTATGCCATGGCGCAGGGCAATCTCGCCGTCGGCGGGCTCGGCGTCAGCGCCGCGGACGGATCGACGGTCTCGGTCAACGTGCCGACCGCCGGCCGCATCCCCGGCGGCGCCACCGTCGAGCGCGCCGTCGACACCGGCTTCGCCCAGGCCGCCGAGCTGCTGTTCAACCTCGGCGAGGCGGACCTCACCACCGCCGGTCGCATCGCCCAGGCGATCAATTCGGCGTTCGGCCCCGGCCGCGCGCACGCCATGGACGCGGTGACCGTCGCCATCAATGCGCCGCCCGGTGCCGAAGCGCGGACGCTGCTTATGGGCCAGATCGAGAATCTTGACGTCTCGCCGGCGGACGCCCCGGCGCGGGTGATCGTCAACGCGCGCACCGGCACGGTCGTGATCAACGGCGCGGTCCGCATCGCGCCGGCCGCCGTCGCGCACGGCAAGCTGACGGTCAGCGTGAGCGAAAATCCGCAAGTCTCTCAGCCTGCACCTTTCAGCAAGGGTCAGACGGTAGTGACGCCGTCGAGCAGCATCACCGTCGAAGAGAAGCACGCGCAGATGGTCGACTTCCACCCCGGCGCCAGTCTCGCCGAGATCGTCAAGGCGGTGAACGCGCTCGGCGCCTCGCCGGCCGACCTCGTCGCGATCCTCGAGGCGCTGAAGCAGGCGGGCGCGATGAAGGCGGAGCTGATCGTGCTATGACGACGCCGGTTTCCGCCAAATCCGCCGGCGCATCGCCGGCGCCGGCGCAACAGAAAGACGGTCTCGCCAAGGCCGCCAAGGCGTTCGAGGCGGTGTTCCTGCGCCAGATGATCGGATCGATGCGCCAGGCGAGCCTCGGCGACGAGCTGTTCGGCTCGTCCGCCGGCGACCAGTTCCGCGATCTCTCCGACGCGCGGCTCGCCGACCAGATGGCGGCCGGCAAGGGCTTCGGCATCGCCGAGCTGCTCGCTAAACAGTTCGCCGCGCGCGCCGATACTGCTCAGGAGGAGACGCCCAAGTGAGCGACCTGCTGCGCATCGGCGCCTCCGGCGTCAACGCCTATCGGAGCGCGCTGTCCGTGATCGGCGACAATGTCGCCAATGCCGACACGGCCGGCTACGTGCGCCGCGACGTGACGCTGCGCGAGGCGCCGGCGGCTGGCGGCAGCGGCCCCTATTATCGCGGCGTCGTCACCGGCAGCGGCGTCAACGCTGTGTCGGTCACCCGCGCCTGGGACGCGTTCAAGGCGGAAAGCGCGCGCAGTTCGGCCGCCGATGCCGGCCGAGCCGATGCGCGCGCGCAATGGCTGGGCGCGGTCGAGACCGCGCTGCCGGACGACGACAGCGGCATCTCGGCCAAGGTGACCGGCTTCTTCTCCGCCGCGACCCAGCTTGCCGCGGATCCCACGAGCACGCTCGCCCGCTCGACGGCGCTGTCGGCGCTCGGCGATGCTGCCGGCGCGATCGGCTCCGGGGCGACGGCGCTCGGTAAGGTCGCCGACGGGGTCGCCGCCGACGCGCAATCGACCGTCGCGTCGGTCAACGGCTCGCTCGCCTCGCTGGCGACGCTCAACCAGGCGATCGCCCGCACCGGCGCGGGCACCGACACCAAGGCGAGCCTGGAGGACCAGCGCGACAGCCTGCTCGACGATCTCGCGGCGAAGATCGGCATCGACGCCGACGTCGCCGCCGACGGCAGCGTCTCGGTCTCGCTCGCCGGCGCGAACGGCACCACACTCGTCTCCGGCAACCGCGCCGCGACGGTCGCGCTCGCGGTCGGCGGCGACGGCCGGCTGTCGCTGGCGATCGGCGGCAGCGGCGTCGCCGCCACCGGCGGCAAGCTTGCCGGCCTCGTCGATGCCGCCAATGGCGTCGCGAGCACGCGTGCATCGCTGGACGCGACCGCAGCCAATTTCGCGACCCAGCTCAACGGCTGGCAGGCGAAGGGGTTGAACGGCAATGGCGCTCCGGGGCAGCCGCTGCCGCTTGCCTGCCAGGACTGGGCGGGCACGAAGCTCCGGGCCAGCCGCTGCTGGCGATCGGCGCCGGCGCGGCGACGCTGGCGCTTGCCACGAGCGATCCGGCGGCGATCGCGGCCGCTTCGGCGGACGGTACGGCGAACGGCAATCTCGCCAACCTCACCGACCTGCGCGGCAGCGACGGGGCCGAGGCGCGGCTCACCGCGCTCGTGAACGTCAACGCCCAGGCGCTCGCCTCCGCCAAGGCCGAGTCCGCCGCCGCCGGCAGCCGCCGCGACGCCGCGCTCGCCGACCGCGACGACCTCTCCGGCGTCGATCTCGACCGCGAGGCGGCGGAGCTGCTGCGCTACCAGCAGGCCTATGCCGGGTCCGCCAAGGTGATCCAGGTCGCGCGCGAGACGCTGCAGTCGATCCTGTCGTTGTTCTGAGGGAAGCCGCCATGATCAGCGCGACGAGCGCCCGCATCACCGCCGAGATCAACCGCCAGACGGCGCTCTCCCGCGACATCGCCAAGCTGCAGGAGCAGGTCTCGACCACGAAGAAGCTGGCCGCTCCTTCCGACGATCCGGCCGGCAACGCGCGTGTCGCTGCGATCCGCCAGAGCCAATCGAACGAAGCGGCCTATGCGACGAACGTCGAGACCGCCTCGGCGCTTTCGGCCCGGGTCGACGGCGCGATGTCGTCGCTCTCGACCTATCTCGACCAAGCACGCGAGCTCGTCGTCGCGTCGCGTTCGGGCACTTACTCAGCCGGCGACCGCAAGATCGCTGCAAGCCAGCTGCGCGGCATCGCCGAGGATGTCGCGGCGCTGGCCACGCAGAAGGAATCGCGCGGCGCCCCGCTCTTCCCGGATGGCGTGCCGCTCGCGATCCCGATCGGCGACGGCAAGACCGTGAGCCCCACGCTGTCGAGGAACGCCGTCTTCGACGGTCTCGGCGACATGCTTGGCGGCGCCGCCAGCGCGCTGGAGACCAGCGACGACACCGCGCGGGCGACCGCCACGGGCACCGCGCTCGACGCGATCGATGCCGCTTCCACGAAGGTGGCGGAGCTGCACGGCGAGCAGGGCGTCCAAGGTGCGCGGATCGATGCCGGGCGCGACGCGCTCGCCGACCACAAGGTCGTCCTGTCCGACGAGCGATCGGGCATCGAGGGAACCGACGTGAGCGAGGCGATCGCGCTCGTCACCGCCAAGCTCAACACGCTGGACGCGGCGCAGGCGGTGTTCGCCAAGCTCAACAAGCAGAGCCTGTTCGACCTGCTCGGCTAAGCGCCGGCGGCGACGGCTCCGGCTAAAATCCGGACGGCGCCGGCCGTTAATCAAGATGGCGGTACCGCGCGTGCGGCGGCCGCGCGTGCGGGGGTTCGGGCATGTTCGCTATCGTCGGTCTGATCGTGCTGCTGGTGATGGTGTTCGGCGGCTTCGCCTTTACCGGCGGCAAGCTGTCGGTGATCGCCGAGGCCGTTCCACATGAGATGCTGATCATCGGCGGTGCCGCGATCGGCGCCACGATCGCCGGCAATTCGATGAAGGAGCTCAAGCAGCTCGGCGGCGGCATGGCCAAGGTCTTCAAGGGACCGGCCTACAAGAAGAAGGACTATCTCGACACCATCTTCCTCGTCTCGGCGCTGATGAAGATGCTGCGCAGCGACGGGCCGGTCGCGCTCGAGCCGCATATCGAGGATCCCAAGACGTCGAGCGTCTTCGCCGAATATCCCAGGCTGATGAAGGACCAGACCCTGGTCCACCTGATCACCGATACGCTGCGGCTGGTCGTGGTGTCCTCCGGAACGCTCGATCCGCGTGCCGTCGAGGAGGTGATGGACAACAGCCTCAAGACCCATCACCACGACGCGATCCGCCCGGCCGATGCGCTGCAGGGGCTGGCGGACGCGCTGCCGGCGCTCGGCATCGTCGCCGCCGTGCTGGGCGTGGTGAAGACGATGGGTTCGATCGACCAGCCGCCGGTGATCCTGGGTGCGATGATCGGCTCGGCGCTGGTCGGCACCTTCCTCGGCGTGCTGCTCGCCTACGGCATCGTCGGGCCGTTCGCGCAGCGCTGCCGGCAGGTGATCGAGAGCGACGCGGCGATCTACCACAGCGTCAAGCAGATCATCGTCGCTTCGCTGCACGGCCACCCGCTGCCGCTGGTGATCGAGGCGGCGCGTTCCGGCATCACGCATTCGAACCAGCCGGCCTTCGCCGACGTGTTCGACGGCATGCGCGGGCGCTGAGCCATGGCCTCGGCCGCCAAGCGCGGGCGCAACGAGCCCGTCCAGCCCAACATCATCATCGTCAAGAAGATCGCCGACGAGGGCCATGGCGGCCATCATGGCGGCGCCTGGAAGGTCGCCTATGCCGATTTCGTGACCGCGATGA
>CAXTTP010000083.1:0-10484 GCA_964247195.1 uncultured Sphingomonadaceae bacterium | reverse complement strand
GCGCTGGATGATCTCGAAAAAGATCGGGCCGAACAGGTTTTCGGTGAAGATCTGGAGCAGCAGGCCTTCCTCGCCTACCGCGCCGTCGATCAGGATGCGGTTCTTGCGGAGCCGCTCGAGGTCCTCGCCGTGACCCGGAACGCGCTTGTCGACCAGCTCGTAATAGGTTTCGATCGTGTCCTGCAGCTTGACGCCGCGCGCGCGCAGCCGCTCCACCGTGTCGAAGATGTCGGGCGTGGTCAGCGCGAGATGCTGGATGCCCTCGCCCTTGTACTCGCGGATGAACTCCTCGATCTGGCTCTTGTCGTCCTGGCTTTCGTTCAGCGGGATGCGGATCGCCTTGTCCGGCGCGATCATCGCCTGGCTGAACAGGCCGGTCGCCTTGCCCTTGATGTCGAAATATTTCTGTTCCTCGAAGCCGAACAGCGTGCGGTAGAATTCGGACCAGACGCGCATCTGGCCGCGCTTCACGTTGTGGGTGAGGTGATCGAGCAGATCGAGACCGACGCCGTTCGCCGCCGCCGCCTCGCGCCAGCCGGGCAGTTCGGCCCAGTCGGCATAGAGGTCGATGCCATCCTGGATGAAATAGAGGTAGGAGCCGCCGATCCCCTGGATGACCGTGTCGTCCTCGATCGTCGGCTTGGCGCCGTGGGCCAGGGCCCACCCCATCGCGGCAGCGGGATCGGCGACGCGGAACGCCATCGCGCTCGCGGATGGGCCGTGCTCGCCGCGGAAGGCGGCGACGCGGCCGTCGGCGTCGCGGTTCAGCATCAGATTGATGCGGCCCTGCACGTAGCGCGTGACGTTCTTGGTCGGATGGCGATGGCTGGCGACGAAGCCGAGCTGCTCGAACTGCCGCCCCATCGCCTCCGGATCGGGCGAGGTGAACTCGACGAACTCGAACCCGTTCAGCCCGAGCGGATTCTCGCCCGTCTCCCGCGTCGGCTGATCGACCATATCCATGCTCGCCTGCAACTAGTATCAATTGAGACCATATCCGCCATTGTGCGAATGGTGTCAAATGTTACGGTCGACCATGGCCGATGCGATGCTCCGTCTCGACGAGTTCATCCCCTATCGCCTGTCCTTCACTTCCAACCTGGTCAGCGATGCCGTCGCGAGTGCCTATATATCGTTGTTCGACCTGCGCATTCCGGAGTGGCGGATCATCGCCGTCGCGGCGGAGCATGACGGCATCAGCCAGCAGGCGATCGGGCTGAAGACGCGCATGGACAAGGTGACGGTGAGCCGCGCAGCGATCGCTCTCACCACGCGCGGATTGCTCGATCGCATCCCCCATCCCGAAGATCGTCGCTCGCACCTGCTCGTGCTCAACGATACCGGGCGGGCGCTCTACGCCGCTGTCGCGCCGAAGGCGTTGGACCTGGAGCGGCGGATCTTCGCACCGATCGATCCGGCCGAAATGGCGCGCTTCGTCGCGACGTTGCGGAAGATCGACACGATCCTGCTCGGCGAGGGCGGCCCGGCGGCAGACCTCGCGGCCGATACGACCGAGCCGGCTGGAGCTTAGGTCCGCTTTGCCGATGGGAGCGGACATGTCCGACGCGCTCGCCATTTCAGCGGCCGATGTACGCGCAGCGGCCGAACTGATCCGCGGCGTCGCGGTTCGCACGCCGCTGCTCGAATTCGCGACGCTGAACGAGGCCGTCGGCGGAAGGGTGCTGGTGAAGTTCGAGGGCGCCCAGCGCACCGGATCGTTCAAGTTCCGCGGCGCGTACAATCGGCTGGCGCGGATCGAGGCGGACGCGAGGCGAGCCGGCGTCGTCGCCTGGTCGTCGGGCAACCATGCGCAGGGCGTCGCCGCCGCTGCGAAGCTCCTGGAGATGCAGGCCACGATCGTGATGCCGGCGGACGCCCCCGCGATCAAGATCGCCAACACCCGTGCGTTGGGCGCGGAGATCGTCCTGTACGACCGGCTGACGGAGTCGCGCGAGGAGATCGCCACCCGGCTCGCGATCGATCGCGGCGCGACGCTGGTGCCGTCGTTCGACGATCCCTGGATCATCGCCGGCCAGGGCACGGTCGGTCTCGAGATCCTCGAACAGGCCGACGAGGCCGGCGCCGGGATCGGTCAGGTGCTGGTCTGCTGCGGCGGCGGCGGCCTCGTCGCCGGCATCGCCACCGCGATCGGGGACGGCGCGCCCGCGGCGGAGATCTACGCGGTCGAGCCCGCCGCCTTCGACGACACCGCGCGCTCGCTCGTCAGCGGGAAGCGGGAAACTACCGCTGCGGCGGCGAGCTCGATCTGCGATGCGCTGCTGGCGCCCAGCCCGGGCGCGTTGACCTTCCCGATCAACAAGGCGCTGCTGTCGGGCGGACTTGCCGTCACGGACGAGCAGGTGCGCGCCGCGATGCGCTTCGCCTTCGAGAAGATGAAGCTGGTCGTGGAACCGGGCGGCGCGGTGGCGTTGGCCGCCGCACTGCACCGGCTCGCACCCGCGCACGCGGGCGACACGGTGGTGGTGGTCTCCGGCGCGAACGTCGATCCTGGCCTCTATGCGGCGATCCTGTCGGGATGACCGCAGCAACTTAGTTCGCGCGCGGCGTGCGAGCTATAGGCCCCGGCGACCCGGTCACGAACCGCCCGTCACGAACACCGTGCGCCGGGCATCCTGATCCTGGTTCCAGGCGCGTTCGACGTCGGAAAGCGGAACCGTGCGGTGGTCCAAGGTCAGGCCAGCGGCGACGGCGGCGCGCAGGACCCCGCCGATCGACGCGACGAGCCGATCGATCCCGACGCTGCCGAGTCCGCTGCCCATCATCTCGATCGCCGACGAGCGCAGGACGGCGGCGGGCAGCGCGATCTCCGCCCCGCCCGCCGAGCCGATCTGGACGAAGCGGATCGGCACCCCCTCCTTGCCGGCTTTCGCCGCGGCGATCAGCAGGCTGCGTGCGCTCGCGCCCCAGAGATAGTCGAGGACGATATCCACGCCGGTCGCGAACTGTTCGCAGAACGCATCTTCCAGCGCCTCTTCCGGCTGGCCCAGCGGGATCGCGGCGTCTGCTCCGGCCGCGCCGAGCGCGGCCACGTTGCGACCCGTCGCGATCACCCTCGCGGCACCGAGATGGCGCGCGATCCGCACCGCGAGCCGGCCCGCGGCGCCGGTCGCGCCATTCACCAGCACGGTCGCGCCCGGCGCGATCCGCGCCCGTTCGACCAGGGCCGCCCAGGACGACATCCCCGGATTGGCGATCGCGGCGGCGGTCGCGTCGTCGAGATCGTCGGGCACGGCGATGCACTGGGCCGCCGCGATCACGGTGCGTTCCGCCATCGCCCCGAACGGCGCGCGCGGCAGCATGAAGTAGACGCGCTGCCCAACGTCCAGCCGGCCGACGCCGTCGACGCCGACCACGAACGGGAAATGGCCATCCGAGCTGTAGTGGCTCCCGGACGCACGGCCCCGCACCAGCGGGCTGAGCGCAGCCGCCGCGACGGCGACGCGTAGCTCGCCCGGCTCGGCTGCCGGTTCCGCGAAATCCGCATAGACCGGCGCCTGGCCGGCGTGCGTGACGATGGCTGCCTTCACGGGCGATCCCTTTCCTGTCGTTCGTCGCCCGCAGGATACACGGACCGGCGGCCAGCTTCACTGGCTTCGCCATGCCATGACGTCGAGGCTGCGCAGGAACGGACCGTTCGTCCTGCCCGCGCCGTCGTGGCCGCGTTCGACGAGCGCGCGGACGGAAGCCAAATGGCTGGGAGCGATAGATAAGTTGCTCTATCGCGCGTCACCCCTGCCGCTAACTGGAGCGCAGACTAGTCCGATCGACGGTCTGCAGATAGCGCGCCGTCGGCGATCTTCGCGGCGCGAACCTAAGCTGCACCGGACCATGATCGCACGCTCGCCCGGCCGGACGGATGATAATGGTTGATCCCGATCAACGCGGAAGCGAAACCTCGCGCTCCCTACGGCGGGATCGGCGATCGGAGCACCAGCCGGCATGACCATCGTTCCTTCTGCCGCGCCGGTCGGAGCCCGCTTGGCGGACCAGCATCAGGACGTGCTGATCGCGGCGATCGCCAAGAACATGGAGGCTTTGCAGAGCGGCAACACGGCCATGGTGGCGCTCGGCGCGGTGGCGCTGTGGGGCATGCTGCAACGGACCGAGAAGATCGGCCTGATGGGGTTCGAGGCCAAGCGCCGCGACGCGTTCGCCGTGCTCGCCAGCATCATCGGCGTCCAACAACTGTCGATGGCCCTTCATCTCCTCTACATCCAATATGATCTGGCGCTGATCGACCGCACGCATCTGGGTGCTGCGGTGGCCACGATCCGCTACTTCCCCTGGATCGCCAATCCGTTCGTGAAGCACGAGAACCTTGCCGTCCTTCCCTACCTGCCGGACATCAGCCTGCTGCTCTTCTTCGGCTGCCTGATCTTCCCGATGTTCCTGGCCGCGGCGCTGTGGCGATCGAACGGGCGCGCGCCGATCGCCCGGCTTGCCATCCTGCTCCTGTACACCGCGACGTGGCTGCCGATCTTCGGGGCTGCGACCGAGACCGCGCGTCGGCTCAACGCGGTCGATAGCTGGCCCTACGTCTCGGTAGCGAGGGGAGAGCTGGCCGATATCGTTCCCGCTCTGCTGGTGGTGATCGTGGTCGGTGCGCGGCTGTTCGGCGGCTTCCTGCATAAGCGCATCGAGGTCGCGGACAAGCCGGACCAATAGAATCGGATCACGCCGGCAGCCAGGCACCGTGGATCCCGGGCGGGACGCGGTGCGGGATCCTGATCGCGGCAACCGGAGGCGCCTCGATCGCGCGCGCGTCGATGATCTCGAGCGAGGTGGTTAGCCCGTCCGCATCAATCACGAAACCGATCAGCCAGCCATCGTCCTCCTCCGCATCGGGGGCGCGCGCCGCGAACACGAACTCGCCGGCGCTCCGGCCCGGAGCGAAATGGTGCGCCCGGCGCGTGCCCGCGACGAGATCGTGCTTGAGCAACGGCGTGTCGCCGGTCAGCGTCGGACCCATCTGATCGGGCAGGCCCATCGTGTAGGCGTAGCGGTAGGCGCGCCCCGTCCGTCGCTCGTCGAATCTCGGCAGCTCCTGCGGCGCGTCGTCGATCATGCCGATCGAGACGGAGCCGGCAATCGGATCGACCGTCCAGCGCTCGAACCCGCGCGGTGCCGTGTCCGGCCCGGAATTGTCGCCGGCAAAGATGCGGTCATAGGCGATCACGTCGAGGACGAGCCGCCCGTCCGGCAGATCATAGGCGTTAACGGTATGGAAGACGAAGCAGGGATCGAGCGCCAGCCAGCGAATGTCTCCGGCATCGCCCTCGCGTGGCAGCAGGCCGAGCCGGGCGGGGTGCGCAGCGTTCCAGCGATAGGGAAAGCCGTGCCCCGACAAGACGGTGCGCAGCGACAGCGTCAGCGGCAGATCGAGCACGATGACGAAGCGCTCGGTGAGCGCGCAATCGTGGATGAGTGGCACGTGGCGGACCGGGATCACCACCGAGCGCCGAACCTGCCCGTCGACGCCGATGACATTGTACCGGACCCGCTTCGGATCGGTCGCCTCGTAGCAGATCGCGTGCAGCTCTCCCGTCGCGGGATCGAGCCGCGGATGCGCCGTGAACGAGCCCGGCAACGTGCCCGAAAAATCCTCGTACCGCTGCTCGTCGAGTTCTTCGCCGAAGCGAACCGGCGTGCTGCCCGCCTCGACCAGCGCATAGGCCACACCAGCATGGCCGACGACGCTGGTGTTCACCGTATCGAAGATGTGGCGGGGCCCGGGCGCCGGCGCGAAGCCGGCGACGCGCGCCACCGCCCCGGATCGGATCCACCGATTGCGGTACCAGTGCGCTCGGCCGCCGGCGATGCGGATGCCGTGCAACATTCCGTCGCCGGTGAAGAAATGGTAGCTACGCGGATCGGCGGCGATCGGGTTTGGCCCGATCCGCACATAGCGGCCGTCGAGCTCGCGAGGGATCTCGCCCTCGAACGGCAGGTCGGTCAGCGTCAGCTCTGCCGTCATCGGCTCGTGCACGCCGGTGAGCAGCGGATGCGGCGAGCCTCGCGCCGGCAACCGCCATCGATTGAACGCCGCGATGTGCGCCACCGCCGGCGACGTGACGGCGCGCACCGCGCTTTCGAGCAGACCTGCCGCGTCTCCGGCCAAAGTCATGAGATCCTCATGGGTCGAACGGTCGGCGATGGAACGCACGCACGGCGCGAACAGCCTCAGCTAGCTCGCCTTCGTACTTCCGGCTATCACCCGGCCGGAGGGCATTCTCCCTCGTGAAGAGCTCCGGGAGCAGGCGGGCCATGGCCGACGCGCTGGACGACAGGATCATCGAGACACCCGACGGACCGATGAGCTGGGCGGAATGGAAGAAGAAGAACCCGGTACAGACGCCGTCGCGGCGCACCAAGGGCAAGGACCTGCCGAACCGGGTGCGCCTGCGCAGCGACGAGGAGTGAACGGCGGCGGCGCTGGAGCTAGCCGTCGCCCGAGGTGGTCCGCCTGTGTCGGACAGGCTTCGGCGACGCCGGTTCAACCGAACAGCCAGCTGCCGAGCATCCGGTTGAACGGAAAGGTGAAGAAGCCCGCGATCAGCAGCGCGCCGAACACCATGCCGCGTACCGCCCGGCGGTGGCGGACGACGTTGTGCGACCGCGCCGAGAACAGGATCACAGGCACCTGCACCAGCGTCCAAGCCGAGAGGATATGGATGAAGCTCAGCCCGCCGTGATTGACGTTGCGGACCAGGAAGCTGAGCGCCGCGGTCGCCAGCATCGCCGCCACCCAGACCCGGCCGAAGCGACGGTGCAGTCGGTCGCCGCGAGGCCGCAGCAGCATGAGCGGAGTCAGCGCCAGCGCGACGACGATCGTGCCCAGATGCAGCCAGACCGCCGCGCCCGCCTCCCCCCAACGGTCATGGCCGCGGGCGATCGCGGCGAGCACGCAGGCGAGCAGCACGACGGAGCCGGCGGCGAGAAAGCGCTCGAACCCGTCCGGGGTCCAGGGTTTTGCCGGCCGCGCCCTGCCCGCTTCGCTCACCGTCGCCATCACGCCTCCTGCACCGGCCGGTGCGGCCGCAGCGCAGCATGGTCGCTTATCGCGCGCACGGGAAGGCCGGGGGCGAGCCGGGCCAGCGATCGCGTCGTTTAGCGCGGCAGTTTTCGCCGCGCGCGCAATCCTTGAATGTCGCGGGCGCGGCTGGCATCCCGCACGCCAACCTTGGGAAGAGAGGATGCGGGCGCTTATGCTTGAGCTCGACGAGGAACAGCAGGCGGCGCGCACCTGGTTCGAGGCGCTCCGCGACCGCATCTGCGCCGCGTTCGAGGCGATCGAGCGCGAGGCGGGCGGCGACGCCGCGTTCGGCTACACCCCTTGGGACCGGAGCGAAGGCAGCGGTAACGAAGGCGGCGGCGGCGTGCGCGGGCTGATGAAGGGTCGCGTATTCGAGAAGGTTGGCGTCAACGTCTCCACCGTCGGCGGCGCCTTCGCGCCCGAATTCGGCAAGACGATCCACGGTGCCGCCGACGATCCCGGCTTCTTCGCCACCGGCATCAGCCTCGTCGCCCACATGGCGAACCCGCATGCGCCGGCGGTGCACATGAACACGCGCTTCCTGGTCACGACCAAACGCTGGTTCGGCGGCGGCGCCGACCTCAACCCGCCGATCCCCTATGCCGGGGACACCGCCGACTTCCATGCTGCGCTGGAGGCCGCATGCGCCGCGCACGGCCCGGGCGATTATCCGCGGTTCCGGCAATGGGCGGAGGATTATTTCTGGATCCCGCACCGCCAGGTCCATCGCGGCGTGGGCGGCATCTTCTATGACCATCTCGAGGGCGACTTCGCCGAGACCTTCGCCTTCACCCGCGCGGTCGGCGAAGCGTTCCTGGACATCTTCCCGCGCATCGTCCGGCGGCGCATGGCCGAACCCTGGAACGAGGCGGACCGCGCGCGGATGCTCGCCTTCCGCGGCCGGTATGCCGAGTTCAACCTTGTCTACGATCGCGGCACGCTCTTCGGGCTGAAGACGGGCGGCAACATCGATGCGATCCTGATGAGCCTGCCGCCGGTGGCGACATGGGATTGAGCACCGTCCCGCCCGGCCAGGTCGCCACGATCGTCACCTCGCTGGAGATGCTGGCGCCGCCGGCGCCACGGCCGATGCCGTCCTCCCCGTTCCGGCTGGCGCGCTGGCAGGCACCGCGAATCGAACCCTATCGCGGCCTCTTCCGCCGTGTCGGCGCGCCGTGGCTGTGGTTCTCGTGCCTGGTAATGACGGACGCGGAGCTGAACGCGATCATCACCGACGAGCAGATCGAGATCTATCCGGTGATCGATCGTGCCGGGATCGAGCTCGGCATCCTCGAGCTCGACTTCCGGGTGCAAGGCGAGTGCGAGCTGGCCTATCTCGGCCTCGTGCCCGAGCTTGCCGGCAAGGGCCACGGCCGCTGGCTGATGACGCATGCGCTGGCGCTCGCCTGGCGCCGGGGGATCAGCCGCGTCTGGGTGCATACCTGCACGCTCGACCATCCGTCCGCGCTCGCCTTCTATCAGCGCCACGGCTTCACGCCGTTCGCCCGCGCGGTCGAGACGTTCGACGACCCTCGCCTCTCCGGCGTGCTGCCGCGCGACTGCGCGCCGCACGTGCCGATGATCGGCTAGCCGAGCCAGGAGACGACGGCGCCGCCGAGCCGGCAAAATCCGAATCGACCTTGCGCCAGACGTGGATGTGCATGCAGGCTGAGGCGCGCGGCCGCCCGTGTTCCGGGCATCGCTAAAAGAATCTTAACGCTCGCGGCTTATTGTCGCGCTCCTTCACGCGGGGGCGCAATCCATGTCTCTCACCAAGGCGATCATGCTCGGCGGGATCGGCGGGATCGCCGTTCCGTTCGCGATCGGCGGCAACGATGGACCGATCAGCGCGCTAGTGGCGATGATGACGATTCACGGGCCGGCGGGCGTGAGCCTGCCCTGGTCGTGGCCGGTGTTCTGCCTGGTGACGCTCGCGTCGTGGCTGCTGCTGCACTTCGCGCGGGAGTGATGCGGCGACAGGCCGGCTTTCGTCGAGCTCCAGCCAGTCCTTGAACGGCAGGCCGTAGGCCATGTCCATCACCTCCAGCTCCAGCCCGACCGGGCGCGCGCTGGCCGAGTTCCACAGCGCCACCACGCCGGTCTTGAGCGCCGGATCGAACAGGATCAGCGAGCGGTGGCCGCGCACGCCCCCGAGATGGCCGACGACGGCATGGCCGACATAATCGTAGCTGCGCCAGCCGAGCCCGTAGCGCGCATCGCGGAAGCGATCGCCGAACCGGCGCATCCGCCGCTGCTCGACCGGCGTCTGGACGCGCGGACGGTGGATGGTGTCGAGCAAAGCGGGCGAGAGGGTGGCGGGCACGAGCCCCATCTGCGCACGCAGCCATAGCACGAAATCGGTGATCGAGGAGTTGACCCCGCCCGCTGCCGGCACCCGGTAATAGGCGTCCGAGACCTCGATCGGCCGGCCCTTGGCGAGATGCGGCTGCGCCCAGCTCCTGGCACCCACCAGCCCTTCGCGCGAGACGCTGGCGTCGGCCATGCCGAGCGGCGCGAACAGCCGCTCGCGAACAGCCGCCTCATAGGGCAGGCCCGTCACCCGCTCGACGATCTCGCTCGCCGCGTCGAAGGCGATGTTCTGATAGGCGGTGCAGGTGCCGGGCGGGCAGGTCGCTACGAGCCCCGCATAGCTGGAGCGGAGCTCCTTGGCGTCGTGCCCCTCCTCCAGCCGCTCGTCATAAGCGTTGGCCGGGATGCCGACACGGTGCGACAGCAGGTCGGCGAGCGTCGCCTTGCGCTCGCCGCCGTCCGGCAGCTTCAGCGACGGCGCCCATTTCGCGACCGGATCGTCGAGCGACAGCTTGCCCTGCTCGGCGAGGCTCGCGACCATCGTCGCCGCCAGCCCCTTCGACACCGACGCCCAACGGAACACGGTCGAGGTGCCGACCTTCTTGCCGCTGCCCGACAGCGTCTCGCCATAGCCCTTGGCGAAGCGGATCTTGCCGGCTTCGATGACGCCGACGGCAAGGCCGACCATCTCCTTCTCGGCGACGAGCTTCTCGAGCCGGGCGTTGAGCCGCTTGTAATTGATCCGCCCGGGCGCGGGTGCCGGCGCCTCGATGACGGCGATCGGCCGCGGACGCGGCTGCGCGGGCGGCCGGAACAGGCCCGACCCCAGCCACGCGAGTAGGACGGCGAGCACGCCGAGCAGCAAGCACAGGAGAACGGCGACGCGGCGCGGCACTGGCGGGCTCTAGAGCAGCTTGGGCCGGGGCGAAATGGTCAATGCCGCGACGTCGCCGCAGGATCGACACCGCCCGCCGCGCCCTTCCCCCGCCGCAGCCTTCGGCATAGTCGCTCAGGTGGGAGGACTGGGATTGGACGATCGGCGATCGAGGCAGCGACGACTCGGCGCGGTGTCGGGCGCGGCGCTGGCGCTGGCCGCGCTCGGCTGCGCGCCGCACCCGCA
>CAXTTP010000082.1:5424-10506 GCA_964247195.1 uncultured Sphingomonadaceae bacterium | reverse complement strand
GCCGATGCGGGCGGTGTCGGCGGCGAGCTGGCGTTCGGCCCGGCGCACATCGGGGCGGCGCGCGAGCAGCGCCGCGCCGTCGCCGACCGGGATCGTCGTCACGACCTTCGGCGGCACCTTGCAAGCGGCGGCGGCGCCGTCGGTTTCGGCTGGCGGCCGGCCGGTCAGCGCCGCCAGCGCGTAGAGCGAGGCGCGACGCTCGGCCTCGAAGCTCGGCACCTGGGCTCGCGCCTGTTCCGCCAAGACCTCCGCCTGGTCCACGTCGCGACGCGTGCCACGCCCCGCGTCGAGCAGCCGCCGGGTAAGGTCGAGCGTATTCTCCTGCAGTCGCGCCGTCTCCCGGGCGACGTCGGCCTGGCTGGCATAGCCGCAGGCTTCGGCATAGTTGCGCGCCGTCTCGGCGACGACCGAGATGCGCGCTGCGTCCAGCGCCGCGGTGGCCGCGGCGGTATCGCCGCGCGCCGTTTCGATCGAGCGGGCGACCCGGCCGAACAGGTCGACTTCGTAGGAGGCATCGAAGCCGACCGTGTAATAGTCGAACGTCACCCCGCTCGGCGTGTCTTCGGCCGGCACGGTCGGCGTCGACGCCCCTGCCCCGCCGGTCGAGAGCGAGGACGCGCCGACCCGCCGGTGAGTATAGGAGGCGCTGGGTTGCGTCGTCGGCAGCCGCGCGCCCCGCGCCTCGGACAGGATCGCGCGCGCGCGCTGCAGGTTCGCTGAGGCGACCCGCACGTCGGTGTTGTAGGCGAGCGCGTCGGCGACGAGCCGGTCCAGCACCGGATCGCCGAACAGCCGCCACCAGGCAGCATTGGGCTGGCCGCGATCGACCCGCGCCATGCCCGGATCGACGAACCCCCCGGTCGTCGCCCGCTGCGGCGGCGGCAGCCGGTAGTTCGGCCCGACGGCGCAGCCGCCGAGCAGCGCCGCCACTGCCAGCGCCGCGTGCCGCCTCATTCCGCCGGCTCCGGCTGCAGCGCGGGCGGGGGCGTGCGGGTGCGCAGGCGATGGAGCCAGTCGCCGATGGTGCGGCTGATGACGTAGAAGGCCGGCGTGAAGAGGAGCCCGAAGAACGTCACGCCGATCATCCCGAAGAATACCGCGACGCCGAGCGCCTTGCGCATCTCGGAGCCGGGGCCGCTGCTGATGACGAGGGGCAGCACGCCGAGAATGAAGGCGATCGAGGTCATCAGGATCGGCCGGAGGCGCTGGTGCGCGGCTTGCTCGGCGGCCTCGCGCGGCCCCAGCCCCTCCTGCTCGCCCTGGCGCGCGAATTCGACGATGAGGATCGCGTTCTTGGCGGCCAGGCCGATCAGCACCACCAGGCCGATCTGGGTCAGGATATTGTTGTCCAACCCCATCAGGTTCACGCCCAGCATCGCCGCGAGCAGGCACATCGGCACGATCAGGATCACCGCCAGCGGCAGGATCAGGCTCTCATATTGGGCGGCGAGCAGCAGGAACACGAACATGACGGCCAGCCCGAACACGTAGCTGCCGGTGTTGCCGACCTTTTTTTGCTGGAAGGCGAGCTCGGTCCATTCATAGGAGAAGCCGGCCGGAAGGACGCGCCGCGCCAGCGCCTCCATCGTGGCGAGGCTCTGGCCGCTGGAATAGCCGGGCACCGTCTCGCCCTGCAGCTCGGCGGCGGGGTAGAGGTTGAAGCGGACGACGCGCGTGGGGCCGGCATCGTCCTGAAGGCTCATCACCGAGGCAAGCGGCACCATCGCGCCGCTGCGCGAGCGCGTCTTGAGCAGCGAAATGTCGCCGGTCTGCTCGCGGAACGGCAGGTCGGCCTGCGCTGTCACCCGGTAGGTGCGGCCTAGGAAGTTGAAGTCGTTGACATAGGTCGAGCCGAGATAGGTGTTGAGCGTCGCGAAGATGTTCTCGACCGGCACGCCCATCCGCTCGGCGCGCTCGCGATCGATGTCGGCGCGCAGGCGCGGCGTCGCAACGTTGAAGGTGCTGAAGACGCCGCTCAGGCCCTTCTCCTTGCTCGCCGCCGCCGTCATGTTCGCGGTGACCTTGGCGAGCGCCGGATAGCCGGCGCCGGCGCGATCCTCGATCAGCATCTTGAAGCCGCCGCCCTGGCCGATGCCGCGCACCGGCGGCGGCGAGACCACCAGCACGTTGCCGGCGGTGACCTCGCCGAACGCCTTGGTGAGCGCGCCGGAGACCGCGTCCGCCGCCTGCTTGCGGCCGGGACGCGGCTTCAGAATGATGAACAGCGCGCCGGCGTTGGACGCCGAGGTGAAGGTCGCGCCGTCGAACCCGGCGAAGCCGATCGTGCTGCGCACGCTCGGATCGCGGTTGGCGATGCTGGCGGCCTGACGGACCACCTCGTCGGTCCGTTGCAGTGACGATCCCGGCGGCAGCTGGACGACGCCGATCAAATAGTCCTGGTCCTGTGCCGGGATAAAGCCGGTCGGCGTCGCCGCGAAGCGCCAGCCGGCGAGACCGATCAACAAGACATAGGCGATGCCGACGAACAGGAGGCCGCGAACGATCCGCGCCGTCGCCCGGCCGTATCGGTCCGAGAGCCAGTCGAAGCCGCGGTTGAAGCCGCCGGCAAAACGCGCCGGCAGGCCACGCCAGCCCGGATCGGGCGCATGCTCCGCGTGCGGCTTCAGGATCAGCGCAGCCAGCGCCGGCGATAGCGTGAGCGAAACGAACACCGAGATGAGCGTCGCCGCCGATATCGTCAGCGCGAACTGCTGATAGAACAGGCCCGAAATGCCGGGGATGAACATCGTCGGCACGAACACGCCGACCAGCACCAGCGCGATCGCGATCAGCGCGCCGGAGACCTCGTCCATCGTCCGGTGCGCCGCCTCTGGCGGGGTGAGCCCCTCCTGATCCATCAGCCGCTCGATATTCTCGATGACGACGATCGCGTCGTCGACGACGATGCCGATCGCCAGCACCATCCCGAACAGCGACAGGCTGTTCAGCGAATAGCCGAAGCCCAGCAGCACCGCGAAGGTGCCGAGCAGCGAGATCGGAATGGCGATGATCGGGATGATCGCCGCGCGCCAGCTCTGCAGGAAAATGAGCACCACCAGCGCGACGAGGACGATCGCCTCAATCAGCGTATGCTCCACCGCGTTGATCGATTCCGCAATGTATTCCGTCGGGTTATATTCGATCGAATAATCCAAGCCTGGCGGGAAGCTCTTGGATGCCTCGGCCAGCTCCTCGCGCACCGCCTTTGCCGTCGTGAGCGCGTTCGAGCCGGGCAGCTGGCTGATGCCGACGCCGATCGCCGGCACGCTGCCGAGATAGCCGTTGTTGCTATAGTCCTGCGCGCCGAGTTCGACGCGGGCGACGTCGCGCAGCCGCGTCATTCGCCCGTTGTCGTCGCGCTTCACGACGATCTCGCCGAACTCCTCGGGGCTGGTGAGCCGGCCCTCGGTCTGGATGCCGAGCTGGAAGGCGGCGCCGCCGCGCGCGAACGGCGGCTCGCCGATCGATCCGGCCGCAACCTGCATGTTCTGCGCCTGCACCGCGGCGACGATCTCGTCGACGGTCATGCTGCGCGCGGCGGCGAGGCCCGGATCGATCCAGATTCGCATGTTGTAGTCGCGCGCGCCGACCACGCGGGTACCGCCGACGCCGGGCACCCGCGTCAGCCGGTCGAGTACCTGCAACGTCAGGTAGTTGCTGACATATTGCTGACTCAGCGATCGGTTCTTCGAATAGAATATCGCGAACATCAGGATGTCCGGCGAGTTCTTGCGCACGGTCACGCCGATCCGCCGCACTTCCTCGGGCAGCCGCGGCTCCGCGGTGGCGACGCGGTTCTGGACCAGAACCTGGGCCTGATCGACATTGGTCCCCTGCGAGAAGCTGACCGTGATCGAGACCTGACCGTCGGTGGTCGACGACGAGGACATGTAGATCATATGCTCGACGCCGTTCACCGCCTCTTCGATCGGCGCGGCCACGGTCTGCGCGAGCGTCTCGGAGGTGGCGCCGGGATAGCTCGCGGAGATCACCACCGTCGGCGGGGCGATCTCGGGATATTGGGCGACGGGCAGGTTCGGGTAGGCGATCGCGCCGAGGATCACGATCAGCACCGACAGCACCGCCGCGAAGATCGGCCGGTCGATGAAGAAATGGGGAAGCCGCATCGGCTCAGTGGGCTCCGCCGGCTGCCGTCGCCTCGGAGGATGGCGGAGCGATCTGCCGCGTCGCGTGGGGCGCGTCGTCGGCGGCGCGCGGCTGCAGCACCGTGCGCTTCGGCGTCACCGGCTCGCCGGGGTGCACCCGGGAAAGCCCGTCGAGGATGACCAGCTCGGTCGGTGCGAGGCCACCCCGGATCACCCGCAAACCCTCCACCGACGGCCCGATCTCCACCGGCCGCGAGAGCATCTTGTTGTCGCGACCGACGACGTAGACGACCTTGCGCGCCTGATCGGTGACGATCGCTTCGTCGGGCACCAGCAGCGCCTTGTACGTGCCCGACCCGAGCAGGCGGGCGCGACCGAACATGCCCGGCGTCAGGAAGCCGGACGGGTTGGCTACGATCGCGTGGGCGCGGATCGTCCCGGAATTGGGATCGACTGCGTTGTCCAGAAAGCCCATCCGGCCATGCCAGCGATAGCCGCTCTCGTCGGCGAGCTGGATGTCGACCGGATTGGCGGTGTAGCGCGAGGAGCCGCGCTCGCCGCGCACATCCTGCCGCAAATTCTTCAGGTAGAAGCTCTCCGCGCCTTCGAAGCTGAACCAGATCGGGTCGATCGACACGATCCGGGTGAGCACCGTGTCGCCGGTGATGACGGTGTCGCCGAGACTGACCTTACGGTCCGAGACGCGGCCGCCGACCGGCGCGCGCACGGTCGTGAAGGACAGGTTGAGGCGCGCGACGTCGACCGCCGCGCGGCCGGCCGCGACATCCGCCGTGGCGCTGCGTTCGGTCGCGACGTCGCTCTCCAGCTCCTCGCGGCTGACCGCCTCGGCAGCGATCAGCGAGCGGCTCCGCGCCGTCACCTGGCGGGCATTGGCGAGCGACGCCTCCGCCCGGGCTTGCTGCGCCTCGGCCTGGGCGAGCGCGGCGCGATACGGGCGGGGATCGATCTCGAGCAG
>CAXTTP010000082.1:0-5414 GCA_964247195.1 uncultured Sphingomonadaceae bacterium | reverse complement strand
AGCAGCGCCTGGCCGGCGCGCACGTTCTGGCCATCGCGAAACAGGATCTTCGTGATCACGCCGGTCACCCGCGCGCGCATCTCGACGTCCTGCGGCGCCTCGAACCGCCCGATATAATCGTCCCAGTCCACGACATCGCGCTGCAGCGGCAGTGCCACCGAGACCGTGGGCGGCGGCGGCGGGGCCGGCGGCGGCGAACGGCCGCAAGCCGAAAGCAGCAGGGCCATTGTGGCGATGAAGCGCTTCAATTCCCGAACCTCGCAAAGCGCAGCCATAGCGCCGCAGCCGAACGCGGCAAGAGCTAAGCTGCCCCGACCCCGCCGCTGCGCGGCGCCGTCCACGCCATCATGCGATGCCGTTGTGCACCGCAGCCAAGGAAGCCCAACGTTCACCGTTGTTCCGGCGCACCTCGTCGCAATTCCTTCGCGCACCCTTGGGGTTTGCCGATGTTAACCCCAATTCGCACGTGCGAACGATGTGCCCCACGAGTCGCGGAGCATGGCCATTGCCGTTTCCTGACACGCCTTCCCGCTTCCTCATCCACTACGTCGGCAGCCGCCCGCTGTCCTTCCTGGCTTTGGCGGGGATCGTCGTCGCCGCGTCGGGCTGCGCGGTCGGCGTACAGTTCGCGATGAAGCTGATGATCGACGCGATGACCGCGCCCGAGCATGTCGTGATGGCGGTTTATGGCGCGCTCGGTCTGTTCGTCGGCCTGGTCGCGACCGAGAACCTGCTGTCGCGCCTGTCGGGCGCGCTGCTCTGTCGCACGACCATCGATCTCGGCGTGAAGATCCGTCTCGACCTGTTCGCGTACCTTGCCGGCCACCAAATGCCGTTCTTCCAGAACCAGCGTGCCGGCTCGCTCGGTCACCGCGTCACCGCGATGGCCGGCAGCTTTGGCGCGATCATCAACCGGATGATGCTCGACGTGGCCCCGCCGCTCATCTCGTTCGTCGGCGCGGTGATCATCTTCGCGCCGATCTCGGCACCAATGGCGGCGGTGCTCGCCGTCTGCTTCGTCGCCGTCACCGGCGTCCTCATCGTGCTCGGCCGACGCGGCCACGTCCACCATCGCGAATATGCGCGTCAGGGCGGCCTGGCCGGCGGCGAGCTGGTGGACGTAATCGGGAATATCTGGGCGGTGAAATCGTTCGCTGCCCGCCCCCGCGAGGTCCGCCGCCTGCGCGGCTCGTTCGAGACCGAGGCGGCGGCGCAGCGGCGCGGCTGGATGTTCGTGGAGCGGATCCGCATCCTCCACGATGGCGCGCTCGTCCTGCTGGTTGGCGGCACGCTGTTCTGGGCGGTCCAGCTCTGGAGCCGCGGCGCGGTGACGGCGGGCGACGTGGTGATCGTGAGCGCGCTCACCTTCCGCATCCTTTTCGGTTCGCGTGACCTCGCGATGGCGCTGGTCGACGTCGCGCAGCAGTTCAGCTACCTCGAGGAGACCCTGGACCTGATCGGCAGGCCGCAGGGCATCGTCGACGCCGCCGATGCGCGCACGCTGGCAAACGGCACGGGCGCGATCAGCTTTCAGGACGTGACCTTCGGTTACGATCCGCATCGCCCGGTACTGAAGGACGTCAGCATCGACGTCCCCGCCGGCCAGAAGGTCGGCATCGTCGGCGCGTCGGGAGCCGGCAAGTCGACGATGCTGCAGCTCATGCAGCGCCTCTACGACGTCCAGGCCGGTCGCGTGCTGGTGAACGGCGAACCGGTCGACGAGATCACCCAGGACAGCCTGCACGAATCGATTGCGGTGGTGCCGCAGGAGGTGCTGCTGTTCCACCGCTCGGTGATCGAGAACATCCGCTTCGCCCGCCCCGACGCCAGCGACGAGGAAGTGTTCGCGGCGGCGCACGCGGCCGGCTGCGACGGCTTCATCCGAGAGATGGCGGACGGCTATGCCAGCATCGTCGGAGAACGCGGCACCAACCTGTCCGGCGGCCAGCGTCAGCGTATCGGCATCGCGCGGGCCTTCCTCAAGGACGCGCCTATCGTACTCCTCGACGAGGCGACTTCGGCGCTCGACACAAGGTCCGAGCTCGAGGTGCAGCGTGCCCTGGTCGAGCTGATGCGCGACCGCACCGTGCTCGCCGTCGCGCACCGGCTGTCGACGGTGGTCGGGTTCGATCGCATCCTCGTGGTCGAGGGCGGCCGGATCGTCGAGGACGGGCCGCCCGCGCATCTGCTCGCCGCCGGCGGGCAGTTCGATCGGCTGTGGCGCCTCCAGGTCGAGGGCTTCGCTTCAGCCCCGTCGGCGGAGGCCGTGGACGATGAGGTCGCCGATCGCGAGCCGGTGGCGGCGGCACGGCGGATCCGCCCCACCCAGCGCCGCCATCCGCGCATCCCGCCGCTCAAGCGCCGTCAAGGCGAGCGGCTGTCCTCTTGAGGGCGGTCGAGAGGCCGCTGCCGCACCAGCCCTGAGCCTCCGGTGGAGCGGGTGAAGGGAATCGAACCCTCGTCGTAAGCTTGGGAAGCTTCTGCTCTACCATTGAGCTACACCCGCATAAGCATCGGCTGGGGGCCCGTTCGGAACCCGTTCCGCTGCTCGCGCGGCCGGTGCGATGCCACATAATCCGCTTCATGGTCAATCGCGCGGCGCCCCCCCGCCGCGATCCGCCACCCGACGGCCGGCGGCGCCCTGCTGGCACGCGCTAAGCTCCATTCGTCGCCTTCGGCCAGGTCTCGCATTTAAGTGCACGCGTGAATCGGCATCCTCACCGGATTGTCGCTGCCGGGCTCAATCCATAGGATCGGACCCGGTTCATTCGGCGGAACATGGGCATGGCAGCGGTAAGCGGCGCATCGCCGGTCACCTTCATCAGCGAGGATACCGAACCGGGAACCCAGTTCCAGGTTCCCCTTGCACTCCTCACCGTCGCCGACGGGGTCGTCGATGCGTCGGCCTGGAAGCCGGCCGCGACGCTCAAGGCCAATGACACGGCGATCCTCGAGCGCCTGCTGTCGGACCTGCTGGCGCAAGGAGTAATCGCGCCCGCGTCGACCTGAACGCCGGCCGAGCGCCGCGCGCAACCTTTTCGGCGCCGCGGGCGCCTCGAGCAGGAGGGCGTCCCATGTCCGTCACCCCGTCCGTTCCCGGTATCTACACCCAGGAACTGCCGCTCGACTCGCACGCCATCGTGCCCGCGCCGACGTCGATCGCGGCTTTCGTCGGCTATTCGCACCCGTTCAAGACGACGGCGTTAGGCGTCGCCCAGCAGATCTTCAGCTTCAGCGACTATGAAACCTGTTTCGGCGGCCTCTTCAGCAGCGGCTTGATCGACGCCGCCCTGCCCCGCGCGGTCTACCAGTTCTTTCTGAACGGCGGATCGGTCGCCTATGTGGTCGGGCTCCAGCCCGGCCAGTTCCGTTCCGACGGCTCGATGATCGACCGGCTCGGCCCGGGCGGCGACACGATCGACGCCACCCTCGCGACGGCCGGGGGCGGCATCATCTTCACGGCTCGCGAGCCGACCGACGTCGTCGCCATGACTGTGGCGATCACCAACGTCCGCGACAGCGGTGCGACCTTCGACATCCTCGTTACCTACGGCACCCGCGTCGAAACCTACCGCGGCATCCAGCTCGGCGGCGCGACGACGCCCGATCGGACGATAAACGCCGTCTCCGGCCTGATCAGCGTCGGCCCGGACATCGCCGCCGGCGGCTGGGGTAGCGCGGTGACTGCGCCGGTCGCACCGTTCATGCTCGACTACACGCCGCCGCCGGGTCTTGCGTCCGCCTTCAGCGCGGCCGATTTCACGGCGGCATTCGCGGCTGACGGCTCGCTCGACACGGTCGAAATCTTCAACCTGCTGGTCGTGCCCGGCGTCACCGACAATGCGGTGGTCAGCGCTGCTTTGGCGTTCGCAGAGCGCAAGCGCGCCTTCGCCATCATCGATCCGCCGCCGCAGGCACCCGCCTCCGCCTCGGCGGCGAGCCCGCCCGAGCCGATCGACAGCTGGATGACCGGCCTCGCCTCGGGCTACCAGCTGCCGGTCAGCCAGAATGGTGCCCTCTATTTCCCCTATCTGATCTCGACCGACCTCGTGACCGGCAGGTCCATCCCAATGGCGCCGAGCGGCTTCGTGGCGGGCATCTATGCGCGCACCGACGCCAGCCTGGGCGTGTGGAAGGCGCCGGCGGGGCTCGCGGCGACCGTGCTCAACACCGCCGGTCCGGTGCCGAGCGGGGTGATGAACGATTCCCGACAGGGCGTCCTCAACCTTCACGCGATCAACTGCCTGCGCAGCTTCTCCGGCGTCGGCACGGTCGTCTGGGGCGCGCGCGCGCTTGTGGCGAGCAACCAGGCCTCCGACCAATCGATGTACGTGCCGGTGCGGCGGATGACGCTGTTCATCGAGCAGACGCTGCTGGCCAACCTGCATTGGGCGGTGTGCGAGCCGAACGACGAGCCGCTGTGGCTGGCGATCCGCAGTTCGATCGAAGCCTTCATGCTGTCGCTGTTCCGTCAGGGCGCCTTTCAGGGAGCAACCCCGAGCATGGCCTTCAACGTCAAATGCGACGCCAGCACGACCACGCCCACCGACCAGCTCAACGGCATCGTCAACATCGTCATCGCCTTCGCGCCGCTCAAGCCGGCCGAGTTCGTGATCGTCCAGATCGCGCAGCTCGCCGGCCAGGCCGCCACCTCCTGAGGAGCCCGCGCCATGCTGGCAGCGAAGCGCCGGTGCCGCGGATCAGGCGGCGGCCATGCCCGCGACCAGCATCGCCGCCTCCACGTCGCTGTCGCCGGTCATGCGGGCGCGAAAGTGCGGCGCGGCCGTGCGCGCGCGGGAGGACAGCGCGGCGTCCGCGTGCGCGGCGCGAAGGAAGGCAGCGAACGGCTCCGCCGCCATGGCATCGAACGGCATCGTCAGGCCGAGCCCCAGCTCGGTCACCGCCGCCGCGATCAGGCGCTTCTCGACGTCGAACGGCACCAGGATGTGCGGCAGCCCCGCCAGCAGCGCCGACGCGGTGAAGCCGAGGCTTGAATGCGACAGCACCAGCCGCGAGCGTGCCGCGATCGCGGCGAAGGGCAGCGGCGCCTCTTCCACCGCGAAGCCGGCATTGCGCAGGATCGCGCGGTCGTTCGCGTCGAGACGAGGATCGTAAACCCTCACCCGCAGGCCCGACTGCGCCAGCCCCTGCCAGAAGGCCGGCGGGCGCGTCTGCGATCCGTTCATGTAGACGAACAGCTCGTCCGCGGCCGGATCGGCGAGCGGCACCGCGCCGACGACCGACGGGGTGCCGGCGGGCGCCTTGCGCCAGGCGCGATAGGGATCGAGCTCGACGAACGCGGCAGCGAGCTCGCGGTCGGCGGCGAACAGGGCGGGCAGCGCAGGCAGCGGTGCGCGCCCGAGCGGCCGCAGGCGCGCGTTGGTCCGTTCGAGCAGCGCCGTCTCGTCGTGCAC
>CAXTTP010000081.1:9359-10562 GCA_964247195.1 uncultured Sphingomonadaceae bacterium | reverse complement strand
CCGGTCACGTTGGCGGCGCCCCCCGCGTCAGCGACGAACTGGTCCATCGCCTTGCCGACGTCCGCCAGCGCCGGAGCGGGGACCAGCATCGGTATCAGCGCCCCGGCCAGGCTCAGGCCGCAAGCCAGCCTGATCGCGGAACGGCCGCATTGTCTGCCTACGTTGCTGGCAAGGTGGCAGAGGGTTCGAGGAAGCGCGCGCAGACGCGCGAGATCAATAGTCACTGCCGGCCTTTCGCTGGGTGAGGAGGAAGATGCGCTCCATCAGCTCGTCGGCGGCGATGATACCGTAACCGACGGGGATGGCGGTGTGGGTGGCGCTGTCGAACAGGACGACGGCCGGTGTGACCTTGGCGGTCAGGCCCATGGTGGCGCGCTGGTTGGTCTCGACGGTGTAGCGCGGGAAGGTGTCGGACGGCCCGCCATCGGTCGAGATCGCACGCACCGTGAGGTGATGCGTGTCCGCCACCGCCTTTACGATCGGCGACATGACCCGGCACGCGCCGCAGCTCTGCGCAAAGAAGTAGAAGAGCCCGTAGCGCTCGCCGAGCCGATCGAGCGACTGGTCGCGCTCGACCTTCCGGGCGTCGATCCATTGCTGCTTGGCGACGGTGCCGACCGGCCGCTCCAGCGTATAGTCGAGCTCGGGCGCCTGCCACAGTGCGCGCTGCCAGACATCGCCGAACAGCGACGCGCGGTCGAGCTGCGCACGCTGGTAGCGGATGTACGCGGTGACATTCGCCGGCGTGGGTTCGAGAATCGCTCGCGCCTTCAGCTCCCGCAGTTCAGCAGTGATCGCCTCGAGCTTCTCGGCCGCGCTCTGCTCGGGTGCGGCGGGTGTCGTCGGCGGCGCCTCCTCCACCTTCGGCCGATCGCAGTAGAACCAAGTGCCTAGCGCCCGATTCTGGCAGTAGAAGCGATCGCCGATCTGCGTCGGACTGGCAGCAGGGCCCGGCGCCGGGGATTGCGCCACCGCGATGTTGAGGGTCGGGGCGACGAGCGCCAGGGCGGCGAGCGCGACCCGCATGATCCGGGCGGCGCTCACTTGCCGGCTCCGCTCAGCGCATAATAATCGCTGATCTTCTGCTGCAGCGTGCTGACGGTGCTGAGCTCCTCGGGAAGCTTGGCCGCGTCCTGGAACTCGGCATAGACCTCGGAGAAATCCATCTTGCTGAGGTCGAGGCGCGAGAACTCATCGACCGTG
>CAXTTP010000081.1:0-9349 GCA_964247195.1 uncultured Sphingomonadaceae bacterium | reverse complement strand
GTGAAGCCCTGGCAGCTTTCCTTCTTCGGCTTCGCCCATGGCTTGCCCAGCTGCGCGCGGCCCTGCTCCTGCAGGATCCGGCTGAGCTTGCTCTCGAAGCAGCAATAGATCTTCTTCTTGGTGACGCAGACGCCAAGCACACTGTCGGAACAGTAGCTGCCGACATAGGTGCACAATCCTTGGTTATCGCGTTGATGGAGGAGCACCTCTTCGCGCGAACAGCCCAGCGCGACCAGCAGGCTGGAATAGGGAATGAGCGGAAACGCCTTGCCCGCGCAGCAATTGAGCAGCCCGAACACCTTCGAGTGGCACGTCTCGCGCTCACCCTTGAACAGGGTCAGTGTGTTCGGATCGAACTGCCAACCCGCGTCCGCTGCCGCATTGAGCGCAACGACCGCATCCTTGAACTCGGTATTGGGCTGGCGATCGATCGTCTCGCAGTCGCCGTTGATGCAATAGATGTCGCCGTCGCAGACATATTGCTTTTCGGACGAGGTGCCGGCCGGCACGGTGCAGCTGTAGATCCGCTCCTTGGTGGGGCATGGATCCTCGTCGGTCAGGCACTCTTCGCGGACGAAATGACAATGCTCGTCCTTGTCGAGCGTGTCGCAGTTCTGGGCCGCTACCTTGCGGTTGCACTGATAGGTCCGCCCCCAAGCCCAGCAGGGCTTGGTCACGGAGACGCCGTCCACCGTCCGCGTGACCGGATCGCTCGCCGTGCAGGTCTCCGTCTCGAGCGTGCAATCCGTGTCCGCGGCAGCGCTCGAACAGGCGGATTCGTCGCGGCGCTCGCTGGTGCTGGTCTGGGTCTCCGCGCCCTTCAGCGTGGCCCCTGCCACCTCCGATGGGCACAGCAGCTCCTCGACCGGCTCACCCGGCTCGGTGCAGTAATTGTAGGGCGGTCGGCTATATCCCTGGAGGCAGCGGCCCTCGTGCGAGCCGGTGACGGTACAGCTGGCCTGCTCGAACTTGCTGCAATCGTCGACGCGGTTGAAGCCTGCGTCGAATTCGCTGCACCAGTAGCGATAGGCCGACGTGCGGGTGACCGAGACTACCAGCGGGATCGCGCATTGCTCTGTTCGCTGTTCGAGCGCGACGCCCTGGTCGCAGGTCGCCTCATATGTTGTCGTGCCCGTACCGCCCGGCGGAAGCTCACGGCAGTTCCCGCCGGTGCCGCCGACGCTCATGCCGCTGACGAAAGCGCTGGGATCGGCCGACACCGCCTGACCGCGGGCGATCGTCGCCTCGATATCGGCGACGGGGATGTGGGGGCGGCGATCGAGCGACGACCGCACTGTCGCATAGCCTTCGTTCGAGGACGCGGCGCGGCCGGCCTCGGCGGCGATCGCGTCGGGATTCTCGAACAACGCGGATTGCGCAGGCGCCGTGGTGAAGTTGGGGACCGTATCCGGGGTCGGTGCCTGGCTGGTAGCGGTCTGCGCCTTTCCGACGATAGCCGCGCCGAAACTCTTGCCGTCGTCTTTTGCGGCGGAGGTCGATTGACCGATCGCCACACCTCCGAGTGCGCCGCTGGCGAATAGCGCGAGACCGGCCGCAAGCGTACGCGTCTTCCTCCCGCTCATCGTGTTTCTCCTTGAAGGCGCTTGGCGTAGATTGCGGCGACCGCAGCCGCCGGGCCGCCGCCGCCCGCAAAGCTGTCGAGGGCGTGGGCAAGCGTGACGTTGCCCGCCATCCGGTCATGCGGCGGCAGCGCCGTGCGGCAGTCGAATCCGTCGCAGAGGTCGAAGTCGGTCGCGGTGACGACGTAGGTGGGGACAGCGTCGATCCCGAACGCCCGGAACAGCCGGGGATCGATCCCGACATTCGCATGGACCTCGCCCTGGGGTAGGACACGCCCGAGCGCCGCCGTGAATGCCTTGGCGGAGTTGCCCGGAAAGCCCCGGAACACCACGACACCGCCGGCCCGACCGACATCGTCGATCATCGCCTTGAGCGAGGCGGCCGGCATCGAAAGGCTCGCGAACGCCACCAGCCGCGGCGCATCTTCCGGCGCCAGCTGCTTGGCGGTGGCGGCCACCATCGCGTCGAAATCGAAGGTCGCGTTCGACGCTTTCGGCTGGTTCGCCTCGGCATAGCGGGCCGCTGCTGCCCGGGCGGAAGACGCGTTCGCTGCCGCCTCGGCACGAAGCGCGTCGCCGCGCCGGGCGATCACGCCGGCGAAGGCTTCGGCATCCTGTGGCGACAGCTTGGCACGTGCGCGGACCTGCCCGAGATCCAGACCATCGACGGTCTGCGCGCCAAGGGTGGTCGCAACGCCGAGACCCAAGCCAGCGAGCGTGACGGCGGTTGCGATGGAGAGAGGAAGCCGCCGCATCACAGCACGCAGCAATTGCGCTTGCGCCAGACCAGATAGCCCATGTCCTCGCCGATCGCAGGATAGACCTGGCCGGCGGACATGAACGTCGTGGACGCACCGATCGGGGCGCAGGCGTAGCGACCGCCGGTCTGGGGATTGGGGTTGGTCGCCTGGAACCGGTATTGCTGCTTGCGCATCACCGGCATCAGATATTTGCCGCACAGGCCCTTGGAGCCCATCGTGCCCCAGGCGACGAGCTCACGGTGGAGCTTGTACGCGAACCGGGCGAGCGCCAGCCGGGAGGCCTGGACGTGGCCGATCGAGGCGGCGACGTTGCCGTTGAGCGGATACATCGTGCCCTGGCAGCCGGCGCACCAGAACAGGGGATCGGTCGGCAGTTTCGCCGTCGCCGCCACGCAATCGGCCGCACAGGCGGCGAGCGCCAGCGGGTTGGCGAACAGCACCGCCTCCGGGTTGATGATCGCGGTGAGCTCGGAATCCTGCCAAAGCGGATCGATCTCGGTGAGGTAGAGGATGTCGAACGAACCCTGCTCGAGGCAGAGGAAGTCGGTGACGATCTCCATCCAGTAGATCAGCGGATAGGCGTACCAGTGGACGTGCCAGCCGCTGGTATTCTGCGCCTTGCCGCCGACCGCGCTCGGGCCGGCGATGGTCTTGAATCCGATGTCAAAGCCGGGATCGAGCTTCATCCCGCCGAGATTCACGAAGCACCACGGCTTCATGCTGACATCGGCCAGCCGGACCGGCTCCCAGAAGCCCATCGCGATCCCGAGCCGCAGTCCGCAATTGCACACGGGAAGCGCCGGATTGTCCGTGTCGGGGCGTCCCGCGATCGACGGCCAGATGTTGAGGCCGCCGACTGACATCGGAAACAGGCAGCTCCAGCACACATCGGTCAGCGGATTGACGAAATGCCCTGTGCAGCGGCCCGGCGTTCCCTCGGCACGCGCCGGCGCCGCCGCGAGCATCAGCGCCGCGACGATGCCGAGCAGCCCCGCGACGGCGGATATACGGATGCGGCGCGTGCGAGCGGCGCGCAAGTGCGCGGCTTCGAGCCAGGCGCGGTTGGCGCCAGCAGTCATTTTGGGTCTCCTTTTGTTCCCTGGATCACCATCTCGCGGATGGCGAGGACGCGGCCGCGCTGTTCGACGACAGCCGGCACCACATGGATGCCGAGCTTGGTCGTGAGCGTGCCGGACTGGTCGAAGTAGAAACGGCGTCGCTCGGCCTTCATGAGTGCGAAGGGCGAGCCGCTCACGAGAATGAGCTTGGCGTTGAGCGCAGTCGTCCGCGCCATCGCCCATGCGACCTGGTCTTCGCTGTCGCCGTCGATGAACACGAGCCGCTGGCGCAGCGGCACGGTGTCGAGCGGATTGACCCGCGTGCCGCGCGCCACGATCACCCTCCCCCGCGCATCTCGCAGATCGTCGGCCACCGTGATGGTCGGATCGAACGCCCAGCTGCGAGGCTCGCTCGCCGCAGCGATGCCGGCGACACGGGCCAACGCTGCTGCCGGGTCGCCTGTCGGAACGATCGTCTTGCCGCGCGGCAGCGCGCCGGGTTGCGCCTCTCGATAGGCTGCTGGTGACGTGGACCGGTCCGCAATGCGATGCCCGCTGCGCGCGGCGGCGATCGCAGCGGCCGTCGGAGCCGGCCCCGCAGCCGCGGGCACCGGTGGTCCGTCCGCGATCATGTGAGGGGCTCGAGCGGGGAGCATCTCGAGCCCCTCGATCGCCGGTGCCGAAGCACCGGCGACTGCCTCGCGCAGAGAGGAAGGGGCGGAACTGCGCGAGAACTCGGGAAGGGATTGGGTGTCGGAATTCGGGCGGCTGGGCTCCAGGCGCCAGCCCGGAGCCTCGACCACGACGTGGACCGTGGCGGCGTCATGGAGGACCCCGGCCGCATCGACATGGGCGGGCAAGAGGACGGCGAGCAGTCGTTCGCCTGTTCGGGGTCCCATGCCGCCGCCGCGCGACACTGCAGGCTGCCGGGCCGGCGCCACTGCCGACGGTCCGCCTTCACTGCCGCTCAGGGCGGTGACGGCCTTCGCATCGATCTCCGTCATGGGAGCGCACGTCCCGGTCGGTGCACGGCAGGCGAAGTCACCTTTGACGGTGCCGCCCAACGTTGCGCAGCCGGAGAGGGAGCCGAGGAGCAGCAAGGCTGTCGGACAGCGGGTCATGCCGCACCTCCGGCGATGAACGCCTTGAGCGTTGCGGCCGGACGGAAGCCCTCGATCACCGCGCCGTCGCGGCGGATGATGACCGGCGTGCCGCCGAACCTGTGCCGCTTGGCGAATGCCTCGTTGCTGTCGAGGCCGGACGTGTCGCACTTGGCGGCGGTTGGGACCGGCTGATCGGCATAGGCGGCATGCAAGGCCGCAGCCGGGTCTGGCGCGCAGAGCACCGCCTCGGCCTTCTTCCGGCTCTCAGGTCCGAAAATCGAGATCGGCCGCTCTTCGACACGCAGGCCGAGGCTGGCGAGCTCGCCGGAGAGCTTGCGGCAGTATCCGCACGAGAAGTCGCTGAGCACGACGACCTTCGCACCGCCGGCTGGGCCCCAGTAGATCGCGCCGCCCTTGGGAAGCTCGGCGAGGTCGACCTTGCTGGCCTTGGCGGGTGCAGGCGCCTGCTCTTCGTCGGCGTCGGCCTGTTTGCGGCCGGCGGCGCCGGCTGCGATCAGATCGGGGTTGAGCTCGAGCAGGCGCGCGGCGGTGACATCGCTGCGCGTCTCCATGTCGTACACCCGCCCAATCATCAGATAGCGTGCGGTCGGATCGACGTAGAACAATGTCGTGCCGGCGACGACCTCACAGAGGCCACGCAGGCGCTGGCAGTCGATCGCGCCGATCGCGGTTCGCGGCAGCCTGAGCTTGAGCGCAGTCCGCACCAGGTTGGTATCGATCGCCACACCGGCAAACGTTTCGGCATGAACGGCCTTGGCTGTGACGCCAGCGCCCATACCGAGACTGAGGGAAGCGCCGGCAAGCAGCGTCCAGAACGGGACGCCTTCAAGGCGCCGGAACTTGGCCAGCTCCCGGCCAAGTCGAGAGTCAGCATTCATCATTGGGAGTTCCTCACATAGACGCCGTCGAGAAAGACGATTTCGACATCGATGCCGGTCGGCATCTCGATCACCGGCTGATATTGCTCGGCGCGCTCGATCAAATATTTGGAGACACTGTCCGCGGCGTCGCCGACGCCCTGACCCAGTCCGCCCTGGACGATGTCGCCGGCGGAAAGCGTCTGGCGCTTGCCATCGACGCCGGTGGCGAGCCCCGAGAACACGCCGTTGGCGTTGGCGGAGAAGCCGCGGCCGAAGCCGCCCACGATGCCGGCGATCAGGGCCTGGCTGACGAGGCTTCCCTCGCGGCTCACGACGCGGCCGCGTACGCCCGTCTTTCCGGCGAAGCTGATGAAGCCCTTGACCTCGCTGACCGCCACCCGTCCGCCGGGTTGGTCGCAGGTCATCTTCTGCAGCTTGACGTAGACCTTCTCGGCGCTGAGATCGCCCCGCGCCGCGCCATTGACGACGCAGCCCTCGAGCCGCGTGGTCAGGAGCTTGCCGTCCTTAACCACCGAACGGGCGGGGCCGGTGATCCGCAGGACGACGGGTAGCGGGTCCGTCTGGCTGGCGACGCCTGCCGAAGCATCGACGCCGACGATCACGCGCGCGGGCGCATAGCTGTTGGGCGGTAGATAATCGGGACTGTCCTCGATCTCGATCGCCGGCGCTTGTGGTCTCGATGAGCGCAGACCGGTCTTGACCGTGCCAGCACTCTCCGTGCTCGCGACGAACGACAGAGTCTTCACCTGCCGCTCCGCCGTTGTGGGCAGCGCAGCAGCGCCATCCGGCGTCGCGAGGTTCGGCGACAAGGGCGAACCCGACGGGATCGACGGGTCGCGCGGGAGCGAAGACGTCGCTGCCGATGCCGTCGGCGTGGACTGCGCACGTGCCAGTTCACCCTTCAGCGAGCTGTTCTCCTGCGTGAGCGCGTCGATCGTATGCGCACCATCGGTACGCATCGCCTGGTTCTCGGCCGCGAGAGCGTCGAGCTTGGACTGGACATCGGGATTGACGGCTCGCGAGTCTTCCAAGGCCTTCAGCTGACGCGCCTGCGCGTCCAGGCGATTGCCGTAGATCGCCACGAATTCCTTTTGGCTCAGGTCGCGATTGACGATGCCGTCGGTCTCGATCCGCTGGGGCGCATCAGGAGCCGCGGAGGTGTGGTGCGGCGAGCCTCCCAGCACGAACCACAGCCCGACCATCGCGACCGCACCGCCGCCGCCAAGCAGCAGCATCCGCTGACGCTGCCGCGTCTTGGCATTGAGTGCGCCGATCGCGTTGTCGGCGGTATCCGCCGGCCGGCCATTCTGGGGAGTTGCGGGGGCGCTCATGCGCCCGCTCCATCGGTCTGCACGACATAGAGCGTGGTCGCGGCGTGAGGCCCGAGTTCGGATGCTCCGATGCTGACGGCGAGCGCATCGCCCGGAGCGATCACCTTGGGATCGAGCGTTGCCGTCTTGCTACCGCGATTTTCGACGCCCAGGACTTTTCCGAGAAGCCCCCCGCCCCGATACTGGGAGATCAGGCGGACGCTGAAGTCGCCGACGCGCAGTGGCGCCGCCGCCGTCTGTCGGACCTGATAGCCCTTCGGCACGCCGCCGGTTGCCATCGATTGGACGAGGGCAAGCGCGGCATCCTGCGGCGACGCGGTCGCGATCGACGGCTCAGGTGGCTGTGCGAGCGCCGGGTTGGTGACGAAGACCTGTTCGGCTTCACTGCCGCCGACGGTGCACGCGAACTTGTAGACGAACCCCTTCCGCGTCGTCGCGAAGAAGCTCAGTCGACCCGGCGCAAAGCCTTCCGGCACCGAGAGGTAGATGTCTCCCCGAACGGGCTCGTTGGTGACCGTGAAATCATTATAGGGGTAGCCCGTCGTGATCTTGCTGACGCTCGCAAAGGCGTCGCCGATCAGGCTGATCCGGGTGAGCTCGCGCGCCGAGACGACGCAGGTCACCTCGGCATTGTCGACGGCCTGACGATATTGGTCGGCGAGCGCCGGCGTCGCGGTCAGCGTAACTGCTGCACCCAGCAGCATGAGGCCGAGCGGCTTGAGGCTGATGTCACGCGGACGGGCGGTGCCCGCGGCGAAGGTGGTTGCGCCTGCACCGAGCAGGCACGCCGGAAGGGCAGCGATCATCGCAGTGCCTCCTTGGAGTTCGCGACGAGCGCGAAACTGGTGAGCGAGAGGCGGAGCCCGGTGTAATCCCAGCCGAAGCGAAACCGCTTCTGCTCGCTGGCGATCACCTGTCCGCCGACAAACGTCTTGAGGTCGCCGTCGACCGTGGACGTGAGGCCCTTCGGATCGACATCAAGCCCCGTGATGACGAAGGCCTGGCTGAGATCCGAACCGCGCTGCTCGGTCACTATCTTGACCAGCTCGGCGCGCAGCGAACCGTATGCCGCCGGGTTCGCTATCTTCAGGATCTGCTCCATCCAATAGTCGAGGCCCTGAGGCGAGCGATTGAGCAGCATCAGCGCAACGTCACGGGTGACGAGTTCGAGATAGTCGGCCGACACGCCCGAGGAGCTGATGCTCAGGGGCCGCGTCGAGATCGGCTGGAGGATGACTTCGCGATCTCGCGACCCGAGCGCCGAGACGAGCGCAAGGTTGACGAGGAAGGAAGCACCGCCTGCCAGGAGCAGGAGCTTGCGCTGTCTGAGCAGCGCCTGGGCGCGCTGATGCGCGATATCGGATAGCATGTGCTTGTCCCTCTCAGCCGGCCAGGAGGCGGCAATGCGAGGGCGGCGTGGCCTTCAGTCGGACGAAGCCCGCGCCCAGGTACCAGTAGGCCGCGTGGATGGCCCAGGAGCTGGCCCGGCCTCTCTTTGCCTTTCGAAGCGCGAACCACGCTCCTCCAGCCCCCACGAGGCCCAGCAGGATATGCTGGGAGAGGATGCCCCAGCCGAACGGCACGGCGAGCCCCAGAAACTCATCAAGGGTCCACAGACCGATGAGCTCAGGATCGTCGAGCCGCCGGGGCACGAGATACTTGTCCGACATGGGTCGCTCCGCCCTCGCCTGCTCGCGATCAGATGATCGCGGTGACGGTGGAGGTGACGATCGGCACGCCGGTGCCCACGCCGATGCCGACGGCGACCGGGATCGCCACCTGGCCGAGCGTGAAGCGGCCCGACGCCATGCCGATGATGCCGCCCGCGAGGCTGAGCACGGCGATGATCTTGCCGCCCGATCCTTCGAGGAAGTCGGTGAACTTCGTGAGGGCGGGACCGAAGGTGGTGTCGGCGCCGGCGTAAGCCGCGCTGGCACACAGCATCAGGGCGAGAGCGGGCACGACATAGTCGCTGGCGCTGCCCATACGGGCACGGGTCAGCGGAAGCTTGAAGGTGAGCATCGGGAAGGTCTCCGTGGACGGCGATGCGACCGAACACCGGCCGCCCAGTTACCTTCACGTCGCCCCGATCAGCGCTCAACATTTCAGAACAAGTGGAGAACAGAAACCGGGTCGCATCGCGGAATCAGCGATCCGCATCGCGTTTGCTGCTGTGAGATTTCCTAGAAGCCGCGACGCCTCTCGCGTGAGAGACAGCGTTCAACCTTGATCCCGCGACGAGCGTCGCAGGCCCTTGAGTCGAGGGTGATTCGGAGGTGCGTGGCTTCCCCGACCTCTCCCAAGCGCGGGAAATCCCCAGCGTGTTGCTCTAGGATGTTCTTGTTTTGTTTTCCTACAGCCACCGTCTCGGCGTAGCGTGATAGCGACTCGGGAACTCGGAGAAGGAACGTGCCGCTCGAAAACAGCTTTGCCGATGGATCGGACGCTCCCCTGCACCGTGTGGTGGCAGACCTTATCGGCACATCCGGCATCGCGCAGCGAGATCTCCTGGCGCGAGCGGGATTAAGTAAGGATCAATTGTCGCGCGCTCTCAAGGGGTCCCGCCATCTGAGTTCAGAGGAGGCCATCGCGATACTCGCCGCCGCCGGCCTTC
>CAXTTP010000080.1:0-10567 GCA_964247195.1 uncultured Sphingomonadaceae bacterium | reverse complement strand
TGCGGAACGCTGCCGGCATGTCCGGCGGCGGCGCCCAGAAGCTGCCGCCGATCCGACTTGCAACTATCAAGGCGGCCAGCGCAACGGCGCGGGCTTGATCGTCCTTGCTCGCCAGATCGGCAGAAATGGGGATATCCTTCGGCAGGCTGACCGCCGCGCATTCCATGGCGACACCCGGAAAAGGCGGCGATCGCAGCACCGGCGGAGCAAGGACCATCAGCTCAGCGCCCTTGAAACCAAAGCCATTTCCTGAAGGCGATACAAGGAATGTCGCTTCCGATCCATAGCGGCGGGCGGGTCCGCCGCCATGCAGCATTGTTGAGGTTCCAGCTATGGCTTTTGTGCCACGACGCGCAAGCGGCTCAGCCCTCATCCGGCCGCACTCTGCCCACGTCCCGCCATGGTTGTCCGATCCAGCGCGCGAGCCGATCCCGCCCCGCCCAGAGCCAGGGTATGCGCCGCTCTGCGAGACCCGGCATGCTCAGCGGGTCGAGCCCCGTCCAGGGAAGGAACGGACTTCGCCGCCCGTAGCCCCAGATCTCCACACGCGTCGCGGGATGGGTCGACTGGACCCGCGCGTGGAAGCCGAAGGTATCGGCGACCACCAGCGTGTTGGCCGGAACCGCGAAGGCGCGCGGCGTCGGCAGGCCGAGCCCCGGCAACGCATCCTCGGCGATGCGGAACGAGCCCCGCGACGAGAGACGGTCGGCGCCGCTGGCGACAAGGCTCATCTCGCGCTCCCAGGCGAGCCGGGCCGGGCTAAGCCGATGCGAGCCCGGGACGTAAGCGAAAGGCCCGTCCTCCTCGCCGACGTCGGTGAGGAATAGCCACGCCTTCACCGTCGGATGGAAGGTGTCGGCGTGAAAATGGGTCTGCGGATCGGGCGGACCGGGATGGCGCCGCGAGAGGATCGTCTGGATATAGGTGAGCGGCTCGGAATCGAAGCTGCCGACATAGCGGACCAGCCCGCGCCAGCGGGGATCGTCGCGCAGCCGCCGCGCCTCGGGAATGGCGGCGAGCGCCTCGGCATCGAGCGCGATGCGGCGGGTGATAGTATCGCCCTGCACCATTTCGCGGGCCGGGCCGCGATAATCGAGCGCGGCATCGCGTAGTCGCGCGAACGCGGCGGCAGGCAGGAAGTCCCGCACCTCGACGAAGCCGTCGCGATCAAAGGCGGCGCGGTCGGCAGGCTCGACGAGTGGCGCCAACCGGCGGCGACGGACCGCCGCCAGCCGATGCGAGAGACGAACACGCGCGGCGTGCAGGCCGTGTGCATTCAGAATCGGCGAACCGATAAGGGGATTGTCGCAGAAGGATTTCGCGCCAGTCCCAAGCTGGGCGACCCAGATCGGCGCCATCAAGTAGCGCGCGGCGCCCATGGCATCCTTCGGCTTGCTCAATGCATGGAGCACGGCTGAACGCGCAGCGGCGCTGCCTGCAACCGCTATGTTGCGTCGTGGCATGACGGATGCCGGGCGGGGATGGAGCTCCCCGCCCGACGATTCCGACTAGAAGTGGAACATCAAACCAGCGGTCGGCCGAATGCTCTGGAAATCGAACGTCGAAACCTCGAACCGGAGGCGCACGCCCGCCGGAACCGAGATGCCGCCGAGCCCGATATCCTTGGGACCCACCTCGACACCCGCGCCATAGGCCCAATCATGGTCCTTGTTCTTCGGGTCCTTGGTGTGGATCCACTGATATCCAACCTTGCCGTAGATCAGGCCACTGGTACCGGCGCGAACACCGGCACGGCCGTAGACGCCATATTCGTAATCGAGGTCGCTGAAGCCCTTGGCGATGTTGCCCTCGGCCCCGGCGAAGACCGGCCCGAGCGGGATGTTGATACCGGCGATGGCCTCGACGACGGCGCCGTCCGGGCAACCCGCATTAGGCCTGCAGTTAGAACTCAGCGGACCACGCTTGTCGCTATCGAAATCCTCATAGCCGCCCATGACCCCGACATAGGGCTCGATGCCGAATGCCTTGGAACCATCAGGAGCAGTGTCCTGCGCCATGGCAGCGGCCGGAAGGAGGAGGGCGGCCGCAGCCGTGGCGAAAAAAATCTTCATTGGCACAAATCCTCTTGCGCTACTCTACGAATGCGGCCCCGCACCGGGAAGATAGGCGCGGGATCGGCAGGCGGAACACTTAAACGACGATGTTGTGCCGCAACATCCGCATTTCGGGTCGATCTGTTGCCGAGTTGCAACAGCTTGACCACACGGTCAGCCTGGCAGGTTGCGGCCGAGTTCGTCAAGCCAGGGCGAAGCTACCGAATCTGACGGTGCCCGCCAGTCGCCGCGCGGGGAAAGACTGCCGCCCGCCGAGACCTTCGGCCCGTTCGGCATGGCCGAGCGCTTGAACTGGCTGGTCTGGAAGAAGCGCGTCAGGAATGCCTCCAGCCAGCGGCGGATGGTGGGCAGGTCGTAGGCGTTCTTCGCCTCCTCCGGAAAGCCGATCGGCCATGCGCCAACAGCGGCGTCGTGCCACGCATGCCAGGCGAGGAACGCCACCTTGGACGGCCGCAGGCCGAAGCGCAGCGTGTAATAGAGGAAGAAGTCGTGCAGCTCGTAGGGGCCGATCTTGCCCTGCGTGCTCTGGATCTCGCCCGCGGCATCGGCTGGAACCAGTTCGGGCGAGATCTCGGTACCCAGGATGGCGGTGAGGATGCGGCCGGTTTCGGCATCGAACTGGCCGGTCTTGACGGTCCAGCGGATGAGGTACTGGATCAACGTCTTCGGCACGCCCGCGTTGACGCCATAGTGGCTCATCTGGTCGCCGACGCCATAGGTGCACCAGCCGAGCGCGAGCTCGGAGAGGTCGCCGGTGCCGACCACGAAGCCGCGCCGCTGGTTGGCGAGACGGAACAGATAGTCGGTGCGCAGACCGGCCTGCACGTTCTCGAAGGCGATGTCGTAGACCGGCTCGCCGCGGCCGAACGGGTGGCCCATGTCCTGCAGCATCTGGCGGGCGGCGGGGCGGATATCGATCTCTTCGGCCGTAATGCCGATCGCCCGCATCAGCGCCCAGGCGTTCGCCTTGGTGCCCTCGCTGGTCGCGAACCCCGGCATGGTGAAGCCGAGGATAGTCGAGCGCGGCAGGCCGAGCCGGTCGCAGACCTTTGCCGCGACGATCAGCGCGTGGGTCGAATCGAGGCCGCCGGAGATGCCGATCACCATCGTCGCACCGCCCGTCGCGGCAAACCGCGTGGCGAGGCCGTTCACCTGGATGTTGAATGCCTCGTAGCAGTCCTGGTCGAGCAGCTCGGGCCGGTTGGGAACATAGGGAAAGCGGCGCACGCCGCGGGCGAGGCCGACGTCGCGGCCGTGCGGCCGATGATCGAACGCGACCCGCCGGAACCGCGTCTCGGGATGGCCGACCGCGGCGGCGGCGTCGTTGAAGGTGGGCGTGCGCATCCGCTCCAGCCGGATCCGCTCGATGTCGACGTCGGCGGTGGCGAGTTGCGGCGCGACGGCGAAGCGTTCGGACTGGACGAGCAGCTCGCCGAGTTCGTGGATCATGCCTTGTCCGTCCCAGGCGAGATCGGTCGTGCTTTCGCCCGGCCCCGCCGCTGAATAGACGTAGGCGGCGATCGCGCGCGAGGATTGCGACGCGCCGAGCATCGCCCGCTCCGCGGCCTTGCCGACGACGATGTTGGATGCCGAGAGATTGCACAGGATGGTCGCCCCGGCGAGCGCGCCCGTCGTCGACGGCGGGATCGGCGCCCAATAATCCTCGCAGATCTCGATATGGAAGACGAAGTCTGCCAGGTCGGCGGCGGCGAACAGCAGGTCAGTGCCGAACGGCACGATGCGGCCGGCGACGGCGATCTCCAGCCCGGCAAGGCCGGCGCCGCTCGCGAACCAGCGCTTTTCGTAATATTCGCGATAGTTGGGCAGGAACGTCTTCGGCACCACGCCCAGCACCTGCCCGCGCGCGATCGCGACGGCGCAATTGTAGAGCCGGCCGTTGCGGCGGAGCGGCGCGCCGACCAGCAGCACCGGCCCGAGCGAAGCGCTCGCCGCGACGATCTCGCCCAACGCGCGGTCGACGGCGTCGAGCAGCGCATCCTGCAGATGCAGGTCGTCGATCGCGTAGGAGGAGATGCCGAGCTCGGGAAACACGATCAGGTCGACGCCTTCGGCATCGCCGCGCCGGGCGAGCGCGATGGTCGCCGCCGCGTTGGCCGCGGGATCGGCGGTGCCGACCAGCGGCGTCGCGGCGGCGACGCGAACCAGGCCGTGGCGGTGGATCGCGGCGAAGGGCGCCTCGTCGGTCATCGGCTGGTCTCCTCCCGCGCGCTCGCCCCGACGTACCGGAGCTAGGATCACCGGTAACGGTGCCGCGCGCACATCGCTATAGCCCCGCGACGTTCAACCATCCGCGAGATCCGCATGACATCATCAACGCCCACCCCCGCCCGTTTCGCGATCGCAGCGGCGGCGTTCCTGATCTTCGCCCTGCTCGGCGTGGCGGTGCGCATGGGCTGGACCGACGCGACGGACATGCGGGTGATGGCGCTCGTCCGGGGCATCGGCGGGGCGTCGCTGCGCGGGCCGGTGGTCGCCATAACGACGCTCGGCAACGCGCCCGTGCTGCTGGGGATCGGCAGCGTCGCGCTGCTCTTCCTTCTCGCGAGTGGCGAGCGGTGGCAGGCGGCGCGGCTGGCGCTGATCGTGCTTGGCGGCCGGCTGGCGGTGGAGTTCGTCAAGGATCTCGTCACCCGGGCGCGGCCGCCGCTGATCGACCGGGCCGTTGCGGCGGCCGGCTGGAGCTTTCCGAGCGCGCACGCGGCCAACGCGACGGTCACCTGCTGCGCGCTCGCCTTCATCCTGACCGGCCGGCGGCGGGCCGCCCGGCCGGCGCTGCTCACGCTCGCGGCGCTCATCGCGTTGGCAATCGGCGCAAGCCGCGTCTGGCTCGGCGTGCACTGGCCGGTCGACGTGCTCGCGGGGTGGCTGTTCGGCATCGGCTGGCTGGCGCTCGGCGCCGCTTTGCCGCTGCCGCCGCCGCGCTGAGCCGCCGCGCGATTGCTAATTCATTAGCTATGCGCCCGCCCCGGGTGGTTGCCCCCCGCCGCGTTCCGGCGCACTCTCGCCGCAACGGCGCCGGACTGCGGGAGGAACATGGCGGATCGTAGAACCCGGATCGTGATCGTGAGCGGAGGGGCCGGCAACCTCGAGCCCGCGACGGCCAAAGCTGCATTGAAGCGCACAGAATGCCTCCGGACGATCTCCAGCGCGGCTGGGGACGCGATCTGACCGCCGGACCCATACGACGATGAAGCGGCAGCGCACGCGGAGCTTCGGCGCCTACAACATCGCCGACCTGCGCGATCTCGCCCGGCGGCGGCTGCCGCGCGGTGTCTACGAGTATGTCGAGCGCGGCGTCGAGGACGATGTCGGCGTCGCCGCCAACCGCGCCGCCTGGGGAGAGGCGAAGCTGCTGCCGAGGATCGGCCGCGACGTTTCGCGGATCGACAAGCGCACCACCCTGTTCGGGCGCGAGATCGCGATGCCGCTGATCATCGCGCCGACCGGCTCGGCGGCCCTGGTCCGGCACGACGGCGACGTCGCCCTCGCCCGCGCCGCGGCGGCGGCGCGGATCCCGTTCACGATCTCCAGCGCCTCGACCATGAACATCGAGGAGATCGCGGTCGCCGGCGGCAACCTCTGGTTCCAGCTCTACCTCTGGGCGGACCGCGCGCTCAGCCACGCCGCGATGACGCGCGCGCGCGCCGCCGGCTGCGAGGTGCTGATGCTGACGATGGACCTCGCCGTGGCGCCCAACCGCGAGTTCAACCTGCGCAACGGCTTCGGCACGCCGTTCCGGATCGGCCCGAAGAACGCGGCCGACATCCTGCTCCACCCACGCTGGCTGACCACCGTGATCGGCCGCCACATGCTGCGCGGCGGCTTGCCGAAGCAGGCGAACCTTCCCGCCGGCCTGCGCACCCGCGTGACGAAGAGCGCCCCGGTGGGCGCCGCCTTCAGGAACGACAACCTGACCTGGGAGGAGATCGGCACGCTGCGCGCCCGCTGGCCCGGCATCTTCCTGCTGAAGGGCGTGCTCCGCCCCGACGATGCGCGCCGCGCCGTCGATCTGGGCTGCGACGGTGTGATCGTCTCGAACCATGGCGGCCGCAGCCTCGACGGCGCGCTGCCCTCGTTCGCCGCGCTGCCGCGAATCGTCGAGGCGATCGGCACGCGGGCGACGGTGCTGGTGGACGGCGGGGTGCAGCGCGGCGGCGACATCGTCCGCGCGCTCGCCACGGGCGCGAAGGCGGTGATGGTCGGGCGGGCACCGCTCTATGGCCTGGCGGCGGGCGGCGAGGTGGGGGTTGCCCGCGCGCTCGACCTGCTCGCGCAGGAGTTTCGCACGACGATGGCGCTTGCCGGCTGTCGCGACGTCGGCGAGGTGACGCGCGACCTGCTCGCAGACTAGCCCCGGCCAAGGACCGACGCCGCGGACGACGAACCGGCGACAGCGGTCAGAAACCCAGTTCGGCCATCTCCACCGCGCGCTTCTCGCGCGCGCTGATCTCGGCCGCCGCGCCCATCGCCACCGCGCGCAGCCCGTCCTCCGCCGTCACCGCAACTGGGCCGAGGCCGCGCACGGCGTCCGCGAACGCCTGGTGCTGGTAGTAGGTCGCGCCGTGGTGCGATCCGGCCGACAGCGCCGCTTCGTCGACCGCGACATGTTCGCGCGTCACCGCCTTCGGGTTGCGGACGCCGACGCGGGGCGAAAAGACGAGATCGCCGGGCGGGATCAGCACGTCGAGCCGGGCTGCGTCACCGGTAGCGGAGATTTCCTCCTGATGCTCGGCGCCGTCGGCGAACATGCAGAGGTCGAGCATCGCGCGCACGCCGTTGGCGAAATCGACGGTGGTGAAGCTGTTGTCGAGGATATCGGGGGCGACCCCCTGGTAGCGCTCGTCCTTGTGGTTGAGGTCGTGCGCGCCCGAGCAATAGACCCGCACCGGCTCCGACTGGACGATCAGCCGCATCAGATCGAAGAAGTGACAGCATTTCTCGACCATCGTGCCGCCGGTGTTGCGCGAGAAGCGGTTCCAGTCGCCGACCTTCACGAGGAACGGGAAGCGGTGCTCGCGGATCGAGAGCATGCGCAATGTGCCGATCCGGCCGCCCCGCACCTGCTCGATGAACGCGGCGGCCGGCGGCATGTAGCGGTATTCCATGCCGGTCCAGACGGGCGCGCCATGCCGGGCGGAGGCTTCCGCGATCCAGCGCGCATCCTCGATCGTCGTCGCCAGCGGCTTTTCGCAAAGGATGGCGAGGTCGCGCTCGAACAATGGCGTCAGCACGGCGCGATGGGTGTTGTTGGGCGACGCGATCACGACCGCATCGACCTCGGCCGCCTCGGCGAACGCCTCCGCCGAATCGAACGCGACGACGCCGTCCGCCTCGGCGCCGAGCGCATCGCGCGCCCAGCCGAGCGATGTCGCGACCGGATCGGCGATCGCGGTCACCCGCGCGTCGGGCAGGAGGGCGATGTTGCGGATATGCTCCGCCCCCATCATCCCGGTGCCGACGATGCCGTAGCGGATCGTCTCTCCCATGCGTGCGCATCCTGTGCCATTGATCCGACCATGTCGGAACTTCGCCCATCGACCGAACCGCGTGCCCTCGGCAAGAGCGGATTGACCGTTTCTCCGCTGGCCTGGGGGATGTGGCGCTTCGCCGGCGACGACGTCGCGGCCGCGCAGGCGCGCGTCGAGGCGGCGCTCGAAGCCGGCATCACCCTGTTCGACACCGCCGACGTCTACGGCCCGGACAATGGCGAGGAGTTCGGCGCCGCCGAGTCGCTGCTGGGGCAGGTGCTCGCCGCCGCGCCCGCGCTCCGCAAGCGGATGGTGATCGCCACCAAGGGCGGGATCGTTCCCGGCGTGCCCTATGACTCGAGCCCCGGCTATCTCGCCGCCGCGCTCGACGCCTCGCTCGAGCGGCTCGGGGTCGAGCGCGTCGAGCTTTACCAGATCCACCGGCCGGACCTGCTTTCCCATCCGCAGGAGGTTGCGGGCGCGCTCGCCAAGATGGTCGAGAGCGGCAAGGCGGCCGCGATCGGCGTCTCCAACCACAGCGCCGCCCAGCTGAGCGCGTTGCAGGCGTTCCTGCCCTTCCCGCTCGCCAGCCAGCAGCCGGAATTCTCCGCGATCGTCCCCAAGCCCCTCTTCGACGGGGTGATCGATCAGGCGATGCAGCTCGGCCTCGCGCTGCTCGCCTGGTCGCCGCTCGGCGGCGGCAAGATCGGCGGCCATGGCGGCGATCCGCGCACGCAGGCGGTGGCGAAGCTGCTCGACGCGAAGGGCGCCGCATGCGGCGTCGGCCGCGCGGCGGCGGCCTACAGCTGGATTATGGCGCACCCGTCGCGCCCGATCCCGATCGTCGGCACCCAGAAGCCGGCCCGCATCGCCGAGGCGCAGGACGCCTTCAAGGTCGGCTGGAGCCGCGCCGAATGGTACGGGGTGCTGGAGGCGGGAATGGGGGAAAAGCTGCCATGAACCCGTGCGAGGTGAGCTGGTTCTCGGCGCTGTGCGATGACGACTACGAATATCTTGGAGCGCCGGATCCCGGCCTGCTGTCGAGCTGGGAGCATTGCCGCGACATCGTGCTCGGCGCGGAAACCGGCGGGTTCGACAATGTCCTCCTTCCCTCGGGGTACGCGCTCGGCATCGACACCACCGCGTTCGCCGCCGCAATCGCCACGCTGGTGCGCCGCATCCGCCTGCTGATGGCGGTCCGCATCGGCGAGAGCTGGCCGCCGCAGCTCGCCCGCCAGATCGCCACGATCGACCGGATCCTGGGTGGGCGCCTCACCGTCAACATCATCTCCAGCGACCTGCCCGGCGAGACGCTGGCGAGCGGCCCGCGCTATCGCCGCACCGCCGAGGCGATGCGGATCCTGCGCACGCTCCTCGACCGCGAGCCGCTCGATCATGACGGCGAGTTCTGGAAGCTCACGCTCGATCCGCCCCGGATCGGCACCGTCTCCGGGCGCTGCCCGCAGCTTTATTTCGGCGGCCTGTCCCCCGACGCGCGCGAGGCCGCCGCACAGGGCTGCGACGTCTACCTGATGTGGCCGGATACGATGCCGTCTGTACGCGAGATCATCGCCGACATGCGCGCTCGCGCCGCGCGGCACGGCCGGTCGCTCCGGTTCGGCTACCGCGTCCACGTCATCGTCCGCGAGAGCGAGGCCGAGGCGCGCGATGCCGCGGACAAGCTCCTCTCCCGCCTCGACGATGCAACCGGCCGGGCGATCCGCGAGAAGTCGCTCGATTCGCAGTCCGCCGGCGTTCGCCGCCAGGCCGAGCTGCGCGAAGCGGCCGGTGGCGAGGGCTTCGTCGAGGACAATCTGTGGACCGGCATCGGCCGGGCGCGCTCGGGCTGCGGCGCCGCCATCGTCGGCGATCCCGATCAGGTGCTGGCCAAGCTCGACGCCTATCGCGCCGAGGGGGTCGAGGCGTTCATCCTGTCCGGCTATCCGCACGCCGCCGAGGCCGACCTGTTCGCCCGCCATGTCCTCCCCAGGCTCGACCACGGCCCGCTCGCAGCCGGATGATCGAGCATGTCGCGATCGTCGGCGCGGGCTTTTCCGGCGCACTGCAGGCGATCAACCTGCTCCGCCATGACGGCCCCCGCGCGACGTTGATCGAGCGTGGACCGGAGGTGGCACGCGGCGTCGCCTATTCGGCGGCGCATCCGAGCCACCTCCTCAACGTCCGCGCCGCCAACATGAGCGCACTGCCCGACGATCCCGGCCACTTCGTCCGCTGGCTCGAGGGGCGTGGGCAGGGCCATGGCCCGTTCGTTCCGCGCATCACCTATGGCGCCTATCTCGGCGCGCTGATCGCCGAGGCCGCCCGCGCGGCGCCGGACCGGATCACGATCGTCCGCGGCGACGCCGTAGCACTTGCCCGAACGGCCGAAGGCGTCTGCATCTCGCTCGCCGACGGGCGGACGATCGACGCCGATGTCGGCGTGCTGGCGCTCGGCAACCTGCCGCCGCCGCGGGGCCTCGACCCGCAAGCGATCGATCCGGACCATTATGCCGCCGATCCGTGGGCGGCTGGCGTCGCCGAGGGGCTGGCGGACGACGACACGCTGCTGATCGTCGGCGCCGGGCTGACGATGGTCGATGTGGCGCTGCTCGTCGACGCGCGCGGCTTCCGCGGTAAGGTCGTCGCGATGTCGCGCCGCGGCCTCGCGCCGCGCGCCCATGCGGAGGGGCCGCCGGTGCCTGCCGGCCTCTCCGAACGGCCGAGCATCGGCGCGGTGGCGCTGCTGCGCGAGGTGCGGGCGCGGGCCGGCGAGGTCGGCTGGCGGGCCGCGGTCGACGAGCTCAGGCCCTATACGCAAAGCATGTGGCTCGCCGCCCCGCCCGCCGAGCAGGCGCGCTTCCTGCGGCATCTCAGGCCGTGGTGGGACGTCCACCGCCACCGTCTGGCGCCGCCGGTCGCCGCCAAGATCGCCGAGATGCGCGCCGCCGGCCGGCTCGAGATCGTCGGCGGCCGCACGCTGGGCTTCGCCGACCGGGCCGATGG
>CAXTTP010000079.1:6109-10732 GCA_964247195.1 uncultured Sphingomonadaceae bacterium | reverse complement strand
CCCATGGCGTGGCCACCGTACTTGATGACAATGGTGACGCCGGCGTAGCGGCGCAGGAAGGGCAGCGCCTGCACCAGGATGTCGGCCTGCTCCTCGGCGGCCGAGAGCTGTTCCGGGGTCAAGGCCATGGGCGTGCTTCCTGTGGTGCTGCGGCTGCGTAGCGGCGGCGGGCCGCAATGGTCAAGCCAGGGTGGTCAGGCAGCCAGCCCGGCCAGTGCCGCCCGCAATGCCTCGATCCCCTGCCCGCCCTCGCTGCTGGTGGCCAGCACCAGCGGAAAGGCCGCGGGGTGCTTCAGGCTGAGCGCCTCCACCTCCGCGGTCTTGCGCGCCAGGGCACCAGGCTTCACCGCATCCGCCTTGGTCAGCACCAGCCGGTAGGAGACGGCGGCCTCGTCGAGCATCTTCATCAGGTCGCGATCGACGTCCTTCAGCCCGTGGCGGCTGTCGACCAGCAGCAGCACCCGCTTCAGCACCGCGCGCCCCCGCAGATAGTCGTTCACCAGATAGCGCCACTTGCGGACCATGTCCTTCGGCGCCTTGGCGAAGCCGTAGCCCGGCATGTCGACCAGCCGCAGCACCGGCGGCTCGCCGAGGTCGAAGATGTTGAGCTCCTGCGTGCGACCCGGCGTGTTCGAGGTGCGGGCGAGCCCGTTGCGGTTGGTCAGCGCGTTCAGGAGCGACGACTTGCCGACGTTGGAGCGCCCGGCGAAGGCGATCTCGGGCAGATCGGGATCGGGCAGGAAGCGGAGTTCCGGCGCCGACTTCAGGAAGCCCACCGGCCCCGCGAAGAGGCGGCGCGCGCTCTCGACCACGTCGACGCCGGCGACCTCGGTCATGTCTTCGCCGGTGCCGGCTTCAACGCGGGATGGCGGCTGTACAGCCACTTCTGCTGGGCGATGGTGAGCAGGTTCGAGACCGTCCAGTAGAGCTGCAGCCCGGCCGCGAACGGTGCCATCACGAACATGAAGACCCACGGCATCAGGCTGAACACCTGCTTCTGCATGTCGTCCATCGGCTGCGGGTTGAGCTTGAACTGGAGGTACATGGTGATGCCGAGCAGGATGGGCAGCACGCCGATCGCGATCATGTGCGGCGGCGTGAACGGCAGCAGGCCGAACAGATTGACCGGGGTCAGCGGATCGGGCGCGGAGAGGTCGCGGATCCAGAGCGCGAGCGGCTGGTGGCGCATCTCGATCGTCAGCAGCAGCACCTTGTAGAGCGCGTAGAAGATCGGGATCTGCAGCACCACCGGCAGGCAGCCGGCGATCGGATTGACCTTCTCCTGCTGGTAGAGCTTCAGCATCTCGGCCTGGAGCGCCGGCTTGTCGTCCTTGTAGCGCTCCTGCAGCGCCTTCATCTTCGGCTGAATCGCGCGCATGCCGGCCATCGAGGCGAACTGACGCTGCGCCACCGGGAACATCAGCCCGCGCACGATGCATGTCAGCAGGATGATCGCGATGCCGAAGTTGCCGGTGATCCGGAACAGGTTGTCGAGCACCCAGAAGATCGGCTTCTCGATGATCCGGAACCAGCCCCAGTCGACCGCGCGCTCGAAGTTCACGATGCCGAGATCGTTCTCGTAATTCTGGAGGACGTTGATCTCCTTGGCGCCGGCAAACAGCCGCGTCGTCGCGGTCGCCTCCCTGCCCGGCGCGACAAGGGTGGGCGCGACGGTGGCGTCGGCCTGGAAGCGCTCGCCCGATCCGCCGCGCATCGAGGCGGTGAACGGCACCTTCTGGTCGGGCGCGATCGCCACCAGCCAATATTTGTCGGTGAAGCCAAGCCAGCCGCCCGTGCTCTGGAACGTCTTGGCGGGCTGGTCGGGCGTAAGGTCCTTGTAGTTGACGCTATAGTCGGTCACGCCGCCGAACGTGCCGATCGGGCCGACATGGAGCGTGCGCGAGTCCGGATCGGTGGATCGCCCGGTTCGCGAGACGAGCGCATAGGGTTTGGCGGCTATCGCCGCAGCACCGCCGTTGACGAGCCGCTGGGCGGCGGTGATCATGTAGTTGCCGTCGATTGTCAGCGCGATCTCGAAGCGCTGCCCCTGGCCGTTGTCCCAGCTCAGCGTCACCGGCGTCGCCGGCGAGAGCAGCGGCCCGCTCGCCTTCCAGACCGTGTCCGGACCCGGCAGCGCGGCGCCCTGGCCCGACCAGCCGAAGCCGGCAAAATAAGCGAGCGGGCTGCCCGCGGGCGACAGCAGCCGGATCGGCGGCGAGTTCCTGTCGACCGTCTCGCGATAGGTGGTGAGGACGAGATCGTCGACGCGCGCGCCCTTGAGGTTGATCGAGCCGGCGAGCCGCGGCGAAGCGATGCGGACACGCGGCGTCTCGCGCAGCACGATCGCGCGGTCGCGGACCGCGGACGCCGAATCGGCGGCGGGGTCGGCGGCGGGATTGGGGATCGCGACGCTCCTGCCGTCGACGATCTTCGTCGCCGGCGGGTTCGCGACCGGCACGAACTGGCGCGTCAGGATCGGCCAGCCGATCAGGATGATCAGCGTCAGCACGGTCGCTGCCACGATGTTGCGCCAGTTGTCCACGTGTCGTTCCTTGCGTCAGGGTACCGGATCGGGGCCCGATCCGCCCCAGGGATAGCAGCGCGCGAGCCGGCGGGCGGCGAGCCAGCTGCCCTTGAGCGCTCCATAGCGGCGAAGCGCGGTGATCGCATAGGCCGAACAGGAGGGCGTGTAGCGGCAGCTCGGCGGGAGCAGGAGCGAGGGTCCGAGCTGCCAGCCCCGCGCGACGAGGATGAGCAGCCGGGCGATCACCGCGCGACCTTGGCGAGCGCCTTGCCGAGATCGCGGCGGAGATCGTCAAAGCCGCGCTCGATGCCGCCGCCCCGGCCGATCAGGACGTGATCGGCTCCGGTCACGCCCTGCCGTGGCAGGAGCTCACGGGCCAGCGCGCGAAAGCGCCGCTTCATCCGGTTGCGCACCACCGCCTTGCCGATCTTCTTCGTGACCGTGATGCCGATCCGCATCCCCGGCGACCCGTCGTCGCGCCGCCGCACCAGCAGGATGAAACCAGGCATCGGCGCGCGCCGCCCGGCATTGGCGGCCAGGAAGTCGGCGCGCCGGGTAAGTCCGCTCAGGCCGACAGCGTCTTGCGGCCGCGGGCACGCCGGGCTGCCAGCACCTTGCGGCCGCCCGGCGTCGCGCTCCGCGCGCGGAAGCCGTGCCGGCGCTTGCGGACCAGGTTGCTCGGCTGAAAAGTGCGCTTCATCGCTCATGCCTCTAATTCTGAAATAGAAAGGGCCGCCGAACGGGCGGCGGCCGGATGTCGCGAGCGCGCATAGGCAAATGGCTGCGCCGAGTCAATCCGAAGCCCCGTTCCGTGCCCGCGCGATCGCGGTGCGACGGCGTGCGCTCGCGCGGCGCAGGCCCCAATCCGCCCAGCCGCCGGGGCGCGGCCAGCGGCGCTTGAAGCGCACGTAGAGCCGCTTCGCCCAGGCCGAGTTGCGCAGCACCAGTCCCATGCCGATCGCGAACGTCACCACCCCGCCCGGCCCCGGCAGGATGCCGACGAAGGGCGTCGCGATCAGGAACAGGCAACCGGCGGCGAGCAGCACCCATCGGACCGTCGGATGGCGATCGCGCGGCCGATAGGCAGGCGGGGAGAGCGGCTCCATCCGTCCCATGTGGCGAGCTATCGTTAGGCCTGCAAGGCTGCTGGATCCGGGGGCACGGCCAATGCGTTAAAGCTTGGTTCAGCCGTGACTTGCGAACTTGTAAAGCAAGACTAGCTTCACATATCAGCTCCTCCATGAGGTCGCATCAAATGTCTGTTTCGAAGCAACTGGCCAAGCTGGCCGCTCCATTCGCCCTCCTAGCCCTTGCCGGCTGCGCCGAGCCCTTCCGCGCGGATGTCGCGCGGTTTCAGGCACTGCCCGTCCCGCAAGGCCAGACGTTCGTTGTCCAGGCCGCCGATCCCCGCAACCAGGGCGGGCTGGAATTCTCGCAGTATGCGGCGCTCGTCGCCCAGCGCCTCGCCCAGAAGGGCTATCACCCGGTCGAGAGCCCGCGCGACGCCGCGCTCGTCGTGACGGTCGCCTATGGCGTCGATCAGGGCAAGGAGAAGGTCGTCACCCGGCCCGGCTTTGGCGGGTTCGGAGGCTTCGGCGGTTATGGAGGCTTCGGCGGTGGCTACGGCCGGTTCGGCGGCTTCGGACCCTATGGTTATGGCGGCTTCGGCTACGGACGCGGCTTCGCTTGGGGGTGGGACGATCCGTTCTGGGGCGGCGGCTATCCGGAAGTCGACAGCTACACTTATTACACCAGCTTCCTGGATTTGAGGATCAGCCGCACCGCGGACGGCCAGCGGCTGTTCGAAGGCCGGGCACGAGCCCACTCGCGCGATGATAGCCTGCCGCACCTGGTGCCCAATCTAGTCGAGGCGATGTTCACCGGCTTTCCCGGCAATTCCGGCGAGGACGTGAAGATCACCATCCCGCCGCCCGCCAAGGGCTAAGCGGAAGGAACGATTGGTTCGCTGGTGGTTGGCTGGGCCGCCTAATGGCCCAGCCACACCATCGCCGGATTGCGATCGAGCGCATGCGGGTTGATGGCGAGGGCCTTGCGCCGCTCGGCATCTGCCTGTTCGCCGTTACCGGCGAGCGCATAGG
>CAXTTP010000079.1:0-6099 GCA_964247195.1 uncultured Sphingomonadaceae bacterium | reverse complement strand
GCTCGATACCCAGCCGGAGGCCAGTACCGGCTCGATCACGCGTAGCGCGTCGTCGGCGCGGTGGCCGGCGAGAAACGCCGAGGCGAGCTGGGTCGCGCTGTCGCCGAACGGGCGCAGTGCATAATTGGCCTGCGCCACCCGCAGCGTCTCGGCCGGTGTGCCGAACGCCAGCAGATGTTCGATCATATGACCGTAGGCGGCCTCCGGGACGAGGCGCAGCCGCCGCCGCCATTCCGCATCCGCGCGCGCCGACCAGGATTGCGAGGTCGCGAAGTCACCGTCCGCCCGCGCAAGGCCGGCCAGCGCGTCCATCGCCTCCGGGCTGCCGTCGCGATCGACCACGCGCGCGAACAGCATCCGCGCCCGCGCGCGATCGCCGCGGAGCGCAGCGATCAGGCCGAGATGCTCCTCGATCGCCCAGTGGCCGGGGAAGATGTCGTCGGCGCGCCGGAAATGCCGCTCCGCCTTGCCCCAGTCGCCGCGGCCGAACTCGATGGTGCCGCGCTGCAGCTCCAGCGCCGCCAGCACCTGCTGGTTGGCGCCGGTGACGAAATATTCCGCTTCGCCCAGGTAGCGCAGCGCCCGGTCGGGATCGCCCATCGCCTGCCAGTAATTGGCCATCCGCATCGCCACCGACATCGACGGCAACAGCAGCCGCGACTTGCGGTAGAGATCGAGCGCCTCCGGATAATCGCCGCGATAGAAAGCGAGATCGCCGCGCATCCCGAGGATCGCGGCGCGCGTGCCGGGGTCGGGCGCCAGCGCATAATGCTCGATCCGCCGGAGGTCCGGCTCGACCGCGCCCAGCCGGTGGATGGCGAGGTTGTAGCTGGCATGTTCGAGATGCTGACCAAAGCCGGGCGCGACCGCGAACGACTTGTCGAACATGCGGCCGGCTTCCGCATAATCCTCAAACGAGCCGGTAAGGCGCGCTCGCTCGAGATAGTCGCCCGCGATGGTGGCATAGCCGAGCCAGCCGCCGCCCATCGGACCGACTCGCCCCAGGTCGGTCGCGAGCACGATGCCGATCCGGTCGAGCGCCTCGGCGTGGGTCGTGGGGAAGACGTTCTGGCGCTCTGCCGCGGCGCGGTGGCCGAGCGCCGTCGACACCAGCGAACCGCGCAGCGCCTGCTCCGGCGGCGGCCGGAACGACAGCCAGCTGAAGCCGACGCCGATCGCGGCCAGCACCATCAGCGCGGCCACGGCGCGGCGGAGCGGCGGCGTGACCGCCCGTCCTGCCGTCAGCGTCGCCATCGGCCGCGCCGCCTTATTCCGCGCAGGTGGTGAACGACAGGCGGTTGAAGTCGTCCTTGAGCAGAGTCGCCAGGCCGATCATCGTCTGCTTCAGGGCGCCGAGATATTTGCCGCCATCCGAGACATATTGGGCAGGCGTGTTCTGGTTGAACCCGGCGCCGGTGTTTCCGGAGATCAGGATCGTCGCGACCGCCGGGTTACCCATCGCGTCGATGATCTCGAAGTCGGTCGTCGGGTTCGTCCGGAAATCGAAGCCTGTGCCAGTACCCTCCGGCTTGGCCGGTCCGTGCGGCGCGTTCACGAACGGAAAGTCGGTGCTGAAGCCGATGACGTTGCCGGCCGCATCGAAATTGTCGGCGTTGGACGCCGGGTTGATCGCCAGCTTGGCGAGCGAGTCGATACTGTGCTTGCTGAGATCGAGGAACATGTAGGCCAGCGTGAGGTCGATCACCGGATCCTGCAGTCGGCGCCCGTTGGGGAAACCGGCGGGCTTGCTGAGATCGAACCGCAGCGTGTCACGCGTCAGCAGGCTCTGTACCGTCACGCCGGGCTCGACCTCCTGCGCGAAGCATTTCTCGACGCTGAGCGCTGCCGGCGTGGCGCCGCCGCTCGAAGTTGACGACGTAGAGGACGTCGAGGCGGTCGGAGTGGGTGTCGGCGTCGACGTGCTGCCGCCTCCGCCGCTGCCGCCGCCCGAGGAGCAGCCTGCGAGCGCGAGGCCGAGCGCGGCGGCGAGCAGGGGTGCCTTGCCGCGCATCACGACACTCCTACCTTGAGCCGCGCCGAGCGGACCCAGATGTTGAGCGGGTTGCCTTTGTCGAGCGCGCTGCGCGGCATCGAGAAGACGATCATCGTGTCGTTCGTGCCGAAGAAGAAATCGCAATGGCCGACGGTGCCCCCCGGCGGCACCTGGCGGGCCGAGTTGGTGCCGTTGCAGAAGCGCAGGTCGCCGCGATCCTTGGTTTCGGTGAAGCCCTGCGAATCGAAGAAGAACGGGTCGTCGAAGACGCCGGCGATGACCTTGGTGTCGCCGCTGACGAGCGTCTTCTGGATCGGCCCCTCGATCGTGCCGGCGGCGCCGGGCACGTCCTTCAGCTGCACGCCCCAATTGCCCTCGGCATTCTTCGCGAAGCGGATCTCGATCGTGTACTCGGGCGTCAGCGGATCGGCGTCGGTCGAGATGTTGAGGAAATACAGGCCGTCGCGGTCATAGGTGCCGAGCGAATTGATGTCGCGGCCGGGCCCGGCGAAGCTGTAGACCATGTTGACCCGGTCGCTGGTCTGCCACGCATAGATGTCGGCGATATCGAGCGCCTTGTTGAGCGGCACGCCGTTGTTCACGACCGACGCCGGCTCGTTATGGTCGGCGGCATCGGTCGTCGCGGTCAGCAGCATGCTACCGCCGATCGCAAGCGCCGTCGCGGCCCAGGCCGTCCAGCCAATTCGAATAGATTTCATAGCTACCCCACGCTCAGAAGAGAGCTGGCGCGCCCCGCGCCGCCCTCCTGCTACCCCCCGAAAGCGCGACCTTTTGTGATATCGGACACAATAGCCGCCAGCCGCACCGCGCGCCAGCCGAATATCGCCTCGATCAGCCCTCGAGCTGGCGGATCAGCAGCCGCACGTCGGCGTCAAGCTCGGCATCGGTCTGGCGCAGCCGCTCGATCTGGCGGACGGCGTGGATCACGGTGGTGTGGTCGCGTCCGCCGAAGCGGCGGCCGATCTCCGGCAGCGAGCGGGGCGTGAGCTGCTTGGCGAGGTACATCGCCACCTGCCGCGGCCGCGCCACCTCGCGCGCCCGGCGCGCCGAGCTCATCTCCGCCTGGCGGATGCGGAAATGGTCGGCAGTGCGGCGCTGGATCTCGTCGATGGTGATGCGCCGCTGGGTGGCGCGCAGCAGATCGGCGAGCGTCTCCTGCGTGAAATCCATGTCGATCGCGCGGCCGGACAGCATCGCATAGGCGACGACGCGGTTGAGCGCTCCCTCCAGCTCGCGGACATTGGCGCTGATCCGGCGGGCGAGGAACAGCACCACCTCCTCCGGCACCATTGCCTGAGGCATGCCCTCCAGCTTCTTGACGATGATGTTGAGGCGGAGTTCGAAATCGGCCGGATTGACGTCCGCTACCAGCCCGCCGCCGAGCCGCGACAGGATTCGGCTCTCGATGCCGTCGAGGTCCTGCGGGCTCCGGTCGGCGCTGATCACCAGCCTGCGGCCGGCCGAGATGATCTCGTTCATCGTGTGGAAGAACTCCTCCTGGGTGGAGTCCTTGCCGGAGATGAACTGGACGTCGTCGATCATCAGTAGGTCGGCAGAGCGCAGCCGCGCCTTGAAGCTGTGGGTGTCCTTCGCCCGCATCGCGGCGACGAACTCGTACATGAACTTCTCGGCCGACATGTAGATCACGCGCGCGGCCGGCGCACGGCGCAGATGTTCCTGGCCGATCGCGTGCATCAGGTGGGTCTTGCCGAGGCCGGTGCCGCCGTGGAGGAACAGCGGGTTGAAGCCGACGCGCCCGCCCTCGGCGAGCGTGCGGGCGGCGTTGTAGGCGATCTCGTTGGCCTTGCCGACGACGAAATTGTCGAAGCTGTAGCGCGGCTCGAGCGGGGTGCCGCGCTGATCGGGAGGCAGGGTCGGCGCGTCCGGCGCGGCCGCCTCCGGCTCCGGCTCTGGCGGCGGCGCAAACGCCGCTTCGCACGGCGCCGGCGCACCGGCGCCGATCAGGACGGTGCGGACCTGGGGCAGCATCGCCTGCCAGGCACCGAGCAGCTGCTCGGCGAAATGGGTTTCAACCCACTGGGCCATGAAGTCGCTCGGCAGCGCCAGCCGCACCGCGCCGGCCTCGGCATCGAAGCCGAGCAGCACGATCGGCTTCAGCCAGCCATCGAAGGTGCGCGGGCCGCAGCGGCGGCGCAGGCTTGTCCGGATCGCCTCCCAGGCCGCCTCGATCGGGGAAGGAGCGTCGCCGAACATTTCCCGTTCCTGGCGCAGGGCAGCTTCGTTCACCCTCGACCCTCCCAACCGCGCAAATGGGCGCATCCAGCCGCGACAAAACCCGGGTAGCCGCGGGCGCCTACCCCCGGCGCACGCGCAAGTAATTCGCGGTTCGATTTGGCCGCCGGCATGATTCGTTGCCGGCGGACAGGGACTATTAGGAAGATGCCGCGGGGCCGATCAAGAAGAGAAACTGTCGCCCAGAGGAATATACGGCTTGACATGGATTAGCCGCCAAAATCCGCGGCGAGGATGCATATCTCATTGTATTCGCAGTGTTTTCTGGGAGGACGGCGGGCGTCTCCGGGCCGAATCGTGGATTGCCGTCAGTTTCTACATCAGCCTACAGCAAAGCGCCCGCCAGCGAACCGACGGGCGCTCGAAGCTCGCGATGGCGGCGGGCTCAGCCCAGCGCCGAGACCCGCTTGGTGAGCCGCGCGAACTTGCGCGAAGCGGTGTTCTTGTGGAGCACGCCCTTGGACACGCCCCGCGCCATCTCGGGCTGGGCGGCGGCAAGCGCAGCGGCGGCGGCTTCCTTGTCGCCGGCAAGCAGCGCCGATTCGACCTTCTTCACGAAGGTGCGGATGCGGCCGACCCGGGCGCCGTTGATCTCGGCGCGGCGGTCGTTGCGACGGATGCGCTTCTTGGCTTGCGGCGTGTTCGCCATGCTCGTCCTCTGACTGGATTGACTGTCAATACCGATGGCGGCGCGGGAGCACCCGCACCGGGAAGCGCCGGCCTATACGGTCGGCTCCGGCCGAGGTCAACCGATCAGCGCTGGCATCGCGGGCAATGGAAGGTCGATCGGCCGCCGTCGACGCGACGCCGCACCACCCCGCCACACGGGCAGCGTTCTCCTTCTCGGCCATAGACGCGGAACTGCTTGGAGAAGTAGCCGAGCTCGCCATCCGGCCGGGCATAGTCGCGCAAGGTCGAGCCGCCCGCCTCGATGGCGGCGAGCAGCACCGCGCGAATCGCCGCCACCAGCGCCGCGAGCTTCGCGCGCGACACCGTTCCGGCCGGCCGGGTCGGCGCGATGCGGGCGACGTTGAGCGCCTCGCAGACATAGATGTTGCCGAGCCCCGCGACGATGCGCTGATCGAGCAGCAGCACCTTGATCGCCGCGATCCGGCCGGCGAACGCGGCGGCCAGACCGGCGGCGGTAAGCCCCGGCCCCAGCGGCTCGGGCCCGAGCGCGCGAAACGGCGGATAGTCCTCGATCGCGCCGGTCGCGACGAGATCGAGCGAGCCGAAGCGGCGCGGGTCGTTGAGCGCCAGCCGCCGCCCCTCCCCGGTCTCGATCACGAGGTGGTCATGGGTGCCGATCTCGTCGGGATCGACCCGCCACCGCCCCGACATGCCGAGATGGAAGACGAGCGTATCGCCACGGTCGGTGTCGATCAGGCCGTATTTGGCGCGGCGGCCGAGCGCGGTGACGGTCGCCCCGGTCAGCCGCTGGAGCAGGTCGGCGGGGATCGCCCGGCGCAGGTCGACGCGGCGCGGCTCGACGCGCGCGAGGCGCTGCCCCTCCAGCACCGGCCGCAGCCCGCGCACCGTCGTCTCGACCTCGGGAAGCTCGGGCATCGCCAATCCGCTAGCGGCGGCGCGCAGGCTTGGCTAGAGCCGCGGCATGATCGACACCAGAGCGACCCTCGGCGCGGCCACCGGCGCCGACACCGTCTCCTTCGGCTATGCCGACGTCTCGCCGCAGGAGAAGACCGAGCGCGTCGGCGCCGTCTTCCGCAACGTGGCGGCGCGCTACGATCTGATGAACGATGCCATGTCCGGCGGCATGCACCGGCTATGGAAGGACCGCTTCGTCCGCCGGGTGAAGCCGCGCGCCGGCGAGC
>CAXTTP010000078.1:0-10752 GCA_964247195.1 uncultured Sphingomonadaceae bacterium | reverse complement strand
GCGCCGCAGATGTTCAAGCAGCTGCTGATGGTCGCGGGCTTCGATCGTTATTTCCAGATCGCGCCGTGCTTTCGCGACGAGGATGCCCGCGCCGACCGCTCGCCGGGCGAATTCTACCAGCTCGATTTCGAGATGAGCTTCGTGACGCAGGACGACGTGTTCGCCGCGATCGAGCCGGTGCTGCACGGCGTCTTCGAGGAATATGCCGACTTCCAGGGCAAGGGTCGCACCGTCTCGGCGCTGCCGTTCCGCCGTATCCCATTCGCCGAGTCGATGCTGAAATACGGCTCCGACAAACCAGACCTGCGCAACCCGATCGAGATCGCCGACGTGACCGAGGCGTTTCGCGGCTCCGGATTCGGCCTGTTCGCCCGCATCGTCGAAGGCGGCGGCGTGGTCCGGGCGATCCCGGCGCCGAACACCGCCAACAAGAGCCGCAAGTTCTTCGACGACATGAACGAATGGGCTCGCGCCGAAGGCCATGCCGGGCTCGGCTACATGACAATGAAGGCCGGCGAGGCCGGCGGCCCGATCGCCAAGAACCACGGACCCGAGGCGACGGCGGCGCTGATCGCCCAGCTCGGCCTCGGCCCCGACGACGGCCTGTTCTTCGCCGCCGGCAAGGAAGCGCAGGCGGCCAAGCTCGCCGGCGCGGCGCGGACCCGCGTCGGCCAGGAGCTCGGCCTGATCGATGCCAAGCGGTTCGAGTTCTGCTGGATCGTCGACTTCCCGATGTTCGAGTATGACGAAGAGGCCAAGAAGGTCGACTTCAGCCACAACCCCTTCTCGATGCCGCAGGGCGAGCTGGAGGCGCTGGAGACCAAGGACCCGCTCGACATCCTGGCCTTCCAGTACGACATCGTCTGCAACGGCGTGGAGCTCTCGTCCGGCGCGATCCGGAACCACCGGTTGGACGTTATGTACAAGGCGTTCGAGATCGCCGGCTACGCCCGCGAGGAGGTCGACGCGAACTTCCCCGGTATGGTCGGCGCCTTCAAGTTCGGCGCGCCGCCGCACGGCGGCTCGGCGCCGGGCATCGACCGCATCGTCATGCTGCTCGCCGACGAGCCGAACATCCGCGAGGTCGTCACCTTCCCGATGACCCAGAAGGCCGAGGACCTGATGATGAACGCGCCGGCGCCAGCGACGGCCAAGCAGCTCCGCGAGCTCGGTATCCGCGTGGTCGAGACGCAGAAGAGCGCGGCGCTGGGTTAACCACCTATTATCCTCCCGCGGCTAGCGGCAGGCGGCTAGAAGCGTATCGTCGCGTCGCGTCCGCCGCCCCGGCGCGCGGATCGGGAGCCCGCAATGTCGATCGACCTTGCCGACTATGAGAAGGGCGCCAAGTTCGACGGCGACTATGACGTCGCGCTGGCCGCCGTGCAGGCGCGGCTGGCCCGCGTCCAGGTCGCCCACGTCGTCCACTGCCGCCGCAGCGTGATCCTGTTCGAGGGCTGGGACGCGGCCGGCAAGGGCGGCATCCTCCAGCGGATGACGGCGGGGTGGGACCCGCGCCACTTCCGCGTCTGGCCGATCTCAACGCCGACGCCCGAGGAGAAGGCGCGCCATTTCCTGTGGCGCTTCTGGCGCCGCCTGCCGGGCACAGGCGAGATCGCGCTGTTCGACCGCAGCTGGTACGGCCGCGTCCTCGTCGAGCGGGTCGAGGGCTATGCGACCGAGAAGCAGTGGAAGCGCGGCTATGACGAGATCAACGAATTCGAGGCGCAGCAGAAGGACGACGGCACCGCGATCCTGAAGCTGTTCGTCCACACCACGCAGGAAACGCAGGACAAGCGCCTGGCCGCCCGGCTCGAACATCCGTGGAAGCGCTGGAAGACCGGCGTCGAGGACTTCCGCAATCGCGACAAGCGCGCCGCCTATCTCGACGCGATCACGGCGATGTTCCACCATACCGACACGCGGTGGAGCCCGTGGACGGTGATCGACGGCAACAACAAGAAAGCCGCCCGCATCGCCGCACTCACCCACGTCGCCGACCGGCTGGAAAAGATCGTGCCGATGACTCCCCCGCCGGCCGATGCCGATCTGGTGAGGCTGGCCAAGGACGAGCTGGGGATCAGGATCGACTGAGCACTCGGCCGCTAAAGTCCGGGGTTGGTGGTTAGCAGAACGACAAGTTTTGGCGCGGACGATGAAAAAGCGGCCATATCGAGAGTAAGCCGGTTGTAGGCATCCGCCCTTCGAACAGTCTGCTGCGGAGATAATCCGCTAGCCCTTATAACAAGCTTGGGTTTGGAGTGCGCGCAACTCACAACTGCCACGCCGTAGAGCGCCAGCATATTACCGCAGCGCCAGCGTCTCGCACGTCGCTTAATCATCCGGGATGGCCCGAGGCGATAGTGACAACGAAACCTATCATGGCATCCTCCACCCATCCGCTATGGCAGCTTTTGGAAAAGCTGCACGAACTCTGTGATGGCCACAACTGGGCGCTAGCCGTCGTTCGCCTCCCACAGTTCACGCTTCCGGATAGTGGATCGCCAGTACTTCTTGCTCGCGAGCCCCGCCTGGTAGCTCCACGCGGCGGACGTCGCCGACTGCCGCGCCCTTCAGCGCGTGCGCCATCGGCGAGCGCCAGCTGATCAGGCCGGCCGATGCATCCGCCTCGTCCTCGCCCACCAGGGTGACGGTGCGGGTCAGGTCGTCCTCGTCGACGATCGTCACCGTCGCGCCGAAGAAGACGCGGGAACGATCGACCTGCGCGGCGGGATCGACGACGTGCGCCGCCTTCATCCGCTTCGCCAGATGGCCGAGCTCGCGGTCGATCTCGCGCAGCCGCTTGCGGCCGTAGATATAGTCGCCGTTCTCGGAGCGGTCGCCATTGCCGGCCGCCCACGAGATCACCTCGACCAGCTTTGGCCGCTCGTCGCCGAACAGCGCCTCGTAGCGTGCGCGCAGCCGGGCGAGGCCGGCGGGCGTGATGTGGTTGGGACGGTCGCTCATTGCGGCGAGGGCTTCAGCCCGGCGTGCGCTTGCCGAGATAGGCGGAGAGCCGGTTGAGCTCCGGCATTCGCGCGCGCGCCGGGTTCATCGCGTCGTAGACGACCGCGTTCTCGAGCACGCGCTGGACGTAGCCGCGCGTCTCGCTGAACGGGATCGCCTCGATCCAGTCGACCACGTCGACGCCGGGCATCCGCGGGTCGCCGTTCGCCGCCAGCCATTTGCGGACGTTGCCCGGACCGGCATTGTAGGCGGCGACGGCGAGCACGTTGCTGCCGGCGAAGCTGTCGAGCAGCCGCGCATAGAAGGTCGAGCCGAGCATGATGTTGTAGGCGGGATCGCTCGTCAGGCGCGAATAGTCGTAGGCGAGGCCCATCTTGCCGGCGGTGTCCCGCGCGGTGCCGGGCATCAGCTGCATGAGGCCGAGCGCGCCGGTGCGGCTGACCGCCTGCCGGTCGAACTGGCTCTCCTGCCGCGAGATGGCGTGGACCATCGTCCAATAGGGCTCGGCGACGGCCGGCACCGCCACCTTGGGGAAGCCGGTCGGCACGAAGTCGCTGACGCCGGTGTTGCGGGCGTTGCGCGCGACCATCACGCCAAGATCGGGGCGGCCGATCGACCGCGACAGGTCGGCGGCGAGGCGGTGGTCGGCGTCGGTCTTCGCATTGCTCGCAATGGCGCGCAGGAACTGGCTCTGGTCCTGCCACTGGCCGGTCGCGCCGAGCAGGCGGGCGGCACGCACGATCGAGCTCTGCTCGAAAGCGCTGCGCAGTTCCGGCGCGATCTCGGTCAGCGCCGGCTCCTGCGGAGGCACCGCCGGCCGGCCGATCCGCTCGGCGGCGAGCTGGCCGTAGAACTGGTCGGGGCTCTCCGCCGCCTCGGCGAAGAAGCCGTTCGCCTGGGCGGCGTTGCCGGCGGCGAGCGCAGCGCGGCCCGCCCAGTAGAAGCCCTTGCTCTGCGTCTGCGGCGTCTTGGCGGCGCGGGCATAGCGTTCGAACATGCCGACCGCATCGGCGGGGCGGCCGAGTTTCTGGAGCGCGGTGGTGCCGGCCAGCCAGACGAGGCTGGTATAGTCGTCGCGCTCGCCGAGCGGCCGGTCGCGCACGCTGGTCGCGGGCGGGAAGGCGTCGTCGACCTGGCTGGCGATGGCCCAGGCGGTGCTCCACTGGCCATCCGCCGCCGCGCCGCGCGCGTTCTGGAGGAGCAGCTCGAGCCATTTCTCGGCATCGAAGGGCGCGCTGTCGAGCCGGCGCGGATTGGCGAGATAGCCGCGCGCGGCGGCGAGCTGCGCGGAGTCGCGCAGCCAGCGGGCGCGATCGGCGATATGGCCGGGATCGCCGCCGGCGCCATCGCCGAGCGCGTAGCCGAGGTTCGCGGCATCGGCGTTGCGCGCCTGCATCGCCAGGCGAGCGCGGTACATCGGTTGCCGGGCGACCGAGGTAAGGCCGATCTGGCGTTGCGCGGCGGCGGTGGCGCGGCTCCACAGCAGCCGCTCCACGCGTCGGTCCTGATCGTCCTGGCTGAAGGTGAAGCGGGCGAGCAGCCGGCTCTCGTCCTCGGGCGCGAGCACGCCGCCGATCCACGCGGCTCGCGCCGCGGCCTGCGCCGCCGCAGTGCGGCCCATCGTCGTCAGCGCCTCGGCGTAGCGAAGCTGCGCGGTCGGCGAGAGCGGCGCGAAGCGATCGAAGAAGCCGGCGATCTCGTCGGCCGACGCGGTCGCCGGATCGATCCGCTTCTCGGCGGCCTTGCGCATCGCGAGCTCGCCGGGCCAGCCGGGATAGGACATCAGGAAGCCGGCATATTCGGTGAAGGAGTAGGCGTCGCTCTGGCGCAGCCGGGTCCAGCGGGCGACGGCATAGCTGACCGGATCGACCGCCGCAGGCGCCGCGGGAGACTGGGCGAAGCTCTGGACGATGCCGTCGAGCCGGCCGCTCGGCGGGTCCGCCTGGTCGCGGCCGAGCGTCGCGGCGGCGGCAGCCACGGACGCCATCAGCAGCGCCGTGCCCGCCAGCCGCCTCGCCATGCTGGACATGGCGTGGGCGCCATCCCTATCAGGCGCTGATCGGAGCCGGTTTCGCATCGCCGCGCATTATGCCTTGTGACGGTGCCGACGTGAAGGGGAGTGCTCGCATGTTCACCGGATCGATCCCGGCGCTGGTGACGCCGTTCCGCGATGGCGCGATCGACGAGGCGATGTTCCGCCGGCTGGTCGACCGCCAGATCGCCGAAGGGAGCAGCGCGCTCGTGCCGTGCGGCACCACCGGCGAATCGGCGACGATGTCGATCAAGGAGCATGACCGCGTCGTCGCGGTCTGCGTCGAGCAGGCCGCTGGACGCGTGCCGGTGATCGCCGGTTGCGGATCGAACGACACGATCGTGGCGCTGCGCCACATGGAGCGAGCGAAGGCGGCCGGCGCCACCGCGGCGCTCGTCGTGCTGCCTTACTACAATCGCCCCAACCAGGACGGCATCGTCGCCCACTTCAGCTTTCTAGCCGAGCGGTGCGACCTGCCGATCGTCCTCTACAACGTGCCGGGGCGGACTGTGACGGACATCGCGGTCTCGACGATGGCCGAGCTGGCCAAGCTCCCCGGCATCGTCGGCGTCAAGGATGCGAGCGGCAAGGTGGAGCGGGTGTCGGCGCAGCGCCTCGCCTGCGGACCGGGCTTCTGCCAGCTCTCCGGCAATGACGACATGGCGCTGGGCTTCATGGCGATGGGCGGGGCAGGGTGCATCTCGGTCACCGCCAATGTCGCGCCGCGGCTCTGCGCCGAATTCCAGGCGGCGTGCGCGGCGGGCGACTGGGCCGGCGCGCTGGTGCTGCAGGACCGGCTGTTCCCGCTCCACGCCGCCCTGTTCAGCGACGCCTCGCCGGGCCCGGTCAAATATGCGTTGTCGCGGGTCGATCCGGCGTTCTCGCCCAACCTGCGCCTGCCCATGACGCCGCCGTCCGCCGCTGCCCGCACCGCGGTCGACGCCGCGCTCGCGCATGCCGGGCTCGCCTGACGATGGCCCGGCCCCGCACTGTCGAGTTCGAGAAGGTGAAGACGGTCGCCGAGAACCGGCGCGCGCGCTACGAATATTTCCTCGAGCAGTTCTTCGAGGCCGGCATCGCGCTTACCGGGACCGAGGTGAAGTCGCTGCGCTTCGGCGAGGGCTCGATCGCGGAGAGCTACGCCGAGGTGAAGGGCGGCGAGGTCTGGCTGGTCAACGCCAACGTGCCCGAGTTCAGCCACGGCAATCGCCACAATCACGAGCCGAAGCGGCCGCGCAAGCTTTTGCTGCGCGAGCGCGAGATCACCAAGATGCGCGAGGGCGTGGGACGAGAGGGCATGACCCTCATCCCGCTCTCGATCTACTTCAACGGCCGCGGTCGCGCCAAGGTCGAGCTGGCGCTCGCCAAGGGCAAGAAGCTCCACGACAAGCGCGATACCGAGAAGGCGCGCGACTGGAAGCGCGAGCAGGGTCGCCTGATGCGCGAACGGGGCTAGGCAACGCGGCTCTGGGTCGCCGTCGCACGCCGGCAGTGGGTGATCTTGCGGATCGCGCGCAAATGGCGGCGACGCTCACTTCATGGAGGCGCTGCGGGGTTTGATTGCCGGATCGGCTTTGCTATGCCGGCGTCTTACGCAGATCATACACCCCGAGGTTTTCCCATGCGATCCATCGCTTTCCTGCTTTGCGCGAGCGCGCTCGCTTCCGCCGCCGCTGCCGGGCCCGTCCGCGAGAAGGCGGCCCAGGCCAAGGCGGCGGTCGGCCCGGTGAAGGCCGCACCGGCCGCGCTCGCCGCCGACAAGCCGCAGATCGGCAACTTCGGCTTCGACGAGGCCGGCATGGACCGGAGCGTCGCGCCGGGCGACGACTTCTACGCCTTCGCCAACGGCACTTGGGCGAAGAACACGCCGATTCCCGCGGACAAGTCGAACTATGGCATGTTCACGGTGCTCGACGACCTCTCAAAGGAGCGCACCCATACCATCCTCGACAAGGCGAAGGGCGATCCCTCGTCGAAGATCGGCACCGCTTATGCAGCCTATCTCGATCAGGCGGCGATCGATGCGAAGGGACTGAAGCCGATCCAGCCCTGGCTCGCCAAGATCAAGGCAGTCAAGACCAAGGCCGACTATGCCGCGCTCGCCGCCGAGGCGGATCGCAGCGGCATTGAAATCCCATTCGGCAGCTATGTCGGCCAGGACGACAAGCAGCCGGAGATCTACGCGCTGAGCCTCGCCCAGTCCGGGCTCGGCCTGCCCGATCGCGACTATTACCTCGAGGCCGATCCCAAGCTGGTCGAGGCGCGCACCGCGTACGAGGCGCACATCGCCAAGATGTTCACGCTCGCCGGCGAGGCGAACGCCGCCGCCCGCGCCAAGGCGATCGTCGCGTTCGAAACCGAGATCGCAAAGGCGAGCTGGACGCGGATCGACAGCCGCGACGCCACCAAGACCTACAACAAGATGAGCGTCGCCGATCTCCAGGAGACCGCGCCGGGCTTCGACTTCGTTCGCTACTTCGCAGGGGTCGGCGCGCCGGTGCAGACGGTGATCGTCGCCCAGCCGAGCGCGGTGACCGCGATCGCGAAGCTGATCGCCGCTGCGCCGATCGCGGTGCTGCAGGACCAGCTCCTGCTGCGCTCGCTCGACAGCTTCGCCGACGTGCTGCCGAGCGCCTTCGACAAGGAGCATTTCGCCTTCTACGGCACCATCCTCTCCGGCACGCCCGAGCAGGAGGTGCGTTGGAAGCGCGCAGTGACCTTCACCGCGGATGCGCTCTCGGACGAGGTCAGCAAGGTCTACGTCGCCGACTATTTCCCGCCCGAGACGAAGGCGGCGGCGGATGCCCTGGTGAAGAACATCATCGCCGCGATGGGGCGGCGGATCGACGCGCTGCCATGGATGGCGGCCGAGACCAAGGTCAAGGCGCACGCCAAGCTCGCCGCGTTCACGCCGAAGATCGGCTATCCGGATCGCTGGCGCGACTATTCCGCGCTCGACATCAAGCCGGGCGACGCCTTCGGCAACAACGTCCGCGCCAACATGTGGGCGCACGAATATAACGTCACCAAGCTCGGCAAGCCGATCTATCGCTGGGAGTGGGGCATGACCCCCATGGAGGTGAATGCCTACGCCAATTTCGGCATGGTCGAGATCGTCTTCCCGGCGGCGATCCTGCAGCCGCCGTTCTTCGATCCCCATGCCGATCCGGCGGTGAACTATGGCGGCATCGGCGCCGTCATCGGCCATGAGCTGAGCCACCATTTCGACGACCAGGGATCGAAGTACGACAAGACCGGCCAGCTTACCGACTGGTGGACGCCGGCCGACGTCGCCGCCTTCCAGGCGCGCACCGGCGCGCTGGTCAAGGAATATGACGGCTACGAGCCCTTGCCCGGCATGCATCTCAAGGGCGCGCTGACGCTCGGCGAGAACGTCGCCGATCTCGCCGGCCTCACCGTCGCCTACGACGCCTATCATAGCGCGCTGAACGGCGCGACGCCGCCGGTGATCGACGGCTTCTCGGGCGACCAGCGCTTCTATCTGGGCTGGGCGCAGGTCTGGCGGCGCAGCTATCGCGAGGCGAACCTGCGGCAGCGGCTGCTGACCGATCCGCACTCGCCGTCCGAACAGCGCTCCTGGGTCGTGCGCAACCTCGATCCCTGGTACGCGGCCTATAAGCCGCAGGCGACCGGCAAGCTGTTCCTGGCTCCCGCGGCGCGGGTCCGCATCTGGTAGGGCGGATCCGGACCGGGCGGGCCGCCGCGCCGATCGGGCGGGGCGGCGCAGCCATGGCTTGACGCACGCGCCGGCGACGCGAAGAGGAGGCGCATGGCCTCCCTCGCGCCGACGTCCCGCATCGCCGCAGGCACTCCGCGCGCGCGCGATCGCCTCGTCCTGTTCGCGGTGCTCGCCGCCGGCCTCGGCTCGGCACTGCTGCTGCTATGGGCGCTTGGCGACCTCCTGTTCGCCGCCTGCTTCCTGGCCGCCTTCATCGGTTGCGCGGCGCTGCTGATGCTCTTCGTCCAGCTTCGCAGCGGCACCGCTGCGGCCGCGCCGAGGCCCGACGACCTCGCCCTCCTGAGGGCTGCGATCGAGGACGGCGCCGAAGCGATCGCAGTCACCGATCGCGCCGGCCGGCTGGTCTGCGCCAATCGGCGCTATGGCGAGTGGTTTCCCGGCTGGCCGGCCCCTTCCGAGCTGCCGCTCCGCGCCGACGCTGCCGAGCAGCTGTTGGGCGGTGCCCGCGCCGCCTGGCGGGACGGCGTGGCACGCGCCGCCGCGCTTGCCGGGGAGCGTGGCACCTTCGATGCCGAGCTCGTCCGCGCCGGCTATGCCGAGGACCATCTCGTCTGGCGCTTCCGCCGCGCCGAGACGGTCGATCTCGCCGCCACCGCCCAAGGTCTCCTAGAGGGCGAGGGCGGCCGGCGGCTGGGTGCGGCCGGGGTGATGGCGGCGCTCGTCGACGGCCGCGGGCGGATGATCGCCGCCAATCGCGTGTTCCTTGCCCGCGCGCTCGGCCGTCCCGATGCGCCGGCGGCGGGGCGCGCGTTCGTCGAGCTGCTCGCCACCGGCGCCGACGATTTCATCCGCCTCGCCGTCGAAGGCGAGGAGGCGGACCCGCTCCGCCTGATCCAGGTGCCGCTGCAGGACGAGAACGGCCCGGCGATCTTCCTGATGCTCGACGATGACGGCGTCACCGCCGTCCGGCCGGGTGCGCGCAGCACGGCGACGGTCCACGTCCATGCGCTGCTGGCGATGCTGCCGCTCGGGCTGGCGCTGGCCGAACGCGACGGACGCTTCCTGTTCATGAACGAGGCGTTCGCGCGCGCCGCCGGCCTGCCCGCGGGTGCGACGGCGCTCTACCCGGGCGATCTGGTCGTCAAGGAGGACAAGGCGGCGGTGTCGGACGCGGTGCGCCGCTTCGCCGCCGGCCAGCGCTATTCCGGCGATCTCGCGGTCCGCCTGACGCATCGCCCCGACGAGCCCGTGGCGCTCACCATCGCCGGCGCCAAGGGGCTGGGCAATGCCGCGGTACTGCTCAGCCTCAAGGATTCGAGCGAGGAGACGCGGCTCAAGCGGCAGGTCGCGCAGCAGACGAAGATGCAGGCTGTCGGCCAGCTCGCCGGCGGCGTCGCGCACGACTTCAACAACATCCTGACCGCGATCATCGGCCATTGCGACCTGATGATGATGCGCCACACGCCGGGCGACAGCGATTATGACGACATCCAGCAGATCAAGCACAATTCGAACCGTGCCGCCGGCCTGACCCGGCAGCTACTCGCCTTCTCACGCCAGCAGACGCTGCGCCCGCAGGTGCTGCAGCTGCCCGACGTGGTGTCCGAGACGTCGAACCTCCTGAAGCGCCTGCTCGGCGAGACGGTGATCCTCGTCGTCAAGCACGGCCGCAACCTCGGCGCCGTGCGCGCCGATCCCGGTCAGCTCGAGCAGGTCATCATCAACCTCGCCGTCAACGCCCGCGACGCGATGGCCAATGGCGGCACGCTCACCATCCAGACCTATGCCGTCGCCGCCGACGAGGTCCGCGCACTCGCCAGCGAGATTCTGCCGACCGCCGACTATACTGCGCTGCGCGTGTCCGACACCGGCTGCGGCATCGCCGCGGACGTGCTCCCCAAGGTGTTCGAGCCGTTCTTCACGACCAAGGAAGTCGGCAAGGGCACCGGCCTCGGCCTCTCCACCGTCTACGGCATCGTCAAGCAGACCGGCGGCTTCATCTTCGCCGATTCGAGGCTGGGCGAGGGCACCAGCTTCGTCATCTATCTACCCGTCC
>CAXTTP010000077.1:0-10804 GCA_964247195.1 uncultured Sphingomonadaceae bacterium | reverse complement strand
CCCGTCGATCTTCACCGTGCTGACCAGCCCGAGCGCGATGCCCGGCACCGCCGATTGCGACTTCGTGCTCTTCCCGCCGCGCTGGATGGTCGCCGAGGAGACGTTTCGCCCGCCCTGGTTCCACCGCAACGTGATGAGCGAGTTCATGGGCCTGATCGAGGGGACATATGATGCCAAGGAGGGCGGCTTCGCGCCCGGCGGCGCATCGCTGCACAACCGGATGAACGGCCACGGCCCCGATCGCGCGAGCTGGGAAAAGGCGGTCGCGGCCGAGCTTCGTCCGCAGCGGATCGAAGGCACGATGGCGTTCATGTTCGAGAGCAGCCAGGTCATCCGGCCGACGCGCTGGGCGACCGAGACGCCGCTCGCCCAAGCCGACTATGATGCGGTCTGGAACGATTTCCCCAAGGCGAAGCTGCGATGACCACAGCGATCGACGAAACCCACGACCCGGCCCGCACCAGCTGGGTCGCAGGCGCGGACGGCCATGCCGACTTCCCGATCCAGAACCTGCCGTTCGGCATCTTCGCGCCCGTCGGCGGCGGGCGGCGCGCCGGCACCGCGATCGGCGACAGGATCCTCGACCTCGCCGCGGCCGCGCCGTTGCTGCCCGAGGCGTGCCGCGCCGCGCTCTCCGTGCCGACGCTCAATGCCCTGTTCGCTCTGCCCAGCGCCGATCGGGTCGCGCTCCGTCGCCGCCTGTCCGGGCTGTTGAGCGATCCATCCGGCCGGGAGGCACTCGAGCCGCTGCTGCACGAAGCCGCTGCCTGTGCGCTGCACCTGCCGGCGGCGATCGGCGACTACACCGATTTCTATGTCGGCATTCACCATGCGACCAACGTGGGCAGGCAGTTCCGACCGGAAAATCCCTTGCTGCCCAACTACAAATATGTGCCGATCGGCTATCATGGCCGCGCCTCCTCGATCCGGCCTTCGGGCGTGCCGGTGGTGCGGCCGAACGGCCAGCGCAAGCTGCCTGACAGCGATGTGCCGACGTTCGGCCCCGCCCGGCGCCTCGATTACGAGCTAGAGCTCGGCCTGTGGATCGGAGCGGGCAACCCGCTCGGGACGCCGATCCCGATCGGCGAGGCGGCACGGCATGTCGTGGGCTTCTGCCTGCTCAACGACTGGTCGGCCCGCGACCTCCAGGCCTGGGAGTACCAGCCGCTCGGACCCTTCCTGTCGAAGAACTTTCACTCGACGATTTCGCCGTGGGTGGTGACGGCGGAGGCGCTCGCGCCGTTCCGCATCGCGCAGCCGCCCCGCCCGGAGGGCGATCCCGCGCCGCTGCCTTACCTTTTCGATGCCGCCGACCAGCGGACGGGTGCGCTGGGCGTGACGCTGGAGGCGTCGCTCTCGACCGCAGCAATGCGCAACGCCGGGACCGCGCCGCATCGTCTCAGCCGCGGGCCAGCCTCCAACATGTTCTGGACGGTAGCGCAGATCGTCGCCCACCATGCCTCGAACGGCTGCAACCTCCAGCCGGGCGACCTGCTCGGCACCGGCACCATCTCCGGCCCCGAGCGCGACTCCTTGGGCAGCCTGCTCGAAATCAGCCGGGGCGGTGCGACGCCGATCACGCTGCCGGGCGGCGAGACCCGGACCTTCCTCGAGGACGGCGACGAGGTGATCCTGTCGGCGCGCGCCGCGGCGGAGGGCTATGTCCCGATCGGCTTCGGCGCGTGCCGCGCCATCGTCATGCCCGCGCCATGACCGGCGGCCAGCCAGCATGAGCGAAAGCGAGCGTCTCACCGCCACGCCGGCCGGGGTCGCGCTCTGCCGTTTCGAGGCGATCCCCGACGGCACGGCGCGCAATTTCGTCCTGCAGATGAGGGGAGGGCGCTTCCACGGCTTCGTCGTGCGCAAGGGCGCGGCGGCGTTCGGCTATCTTGATCGCTGTCCGCATCAGGGCCTGCCGCTCGCCCGCGAGCTCGACGCCTATCTGACTCCGTCCGCTACGCACATCGCGTGCAGCTGGCACGGCGCCTTGTTCGACATCGATACCGGCCGGTGCGTCGGCGGTCCGTGCACCGGCCAGCGACTCACGCCCTGGCCCGTCGCGGTGATCGACGACGTGCTCGTCACCGCGCACCCGCCTGAAGCGACCGCGGCACCGCGATAGGTACAAGGGCGGCCGCTTCTTGCACGACATCAAGGGCCGGCGCCGCGCCTGGTCGGACCCCGACCTCGCGGCGCCTCAACTGGGCACGTCGGAGTTCGCTTCGAGGACGACGGTCTCCGGCTACTTGGTTGCGAACAGGGCGCTTTCGATCGCACGGACGAGCGGCGGGTCGTTCGGCGCGACGTCCGGCGCGAACCGGGCGATCACGTCGCCGTCACGGTCGATCAGGAACTTCTCGAAGTTCCAGAGGACCTCCGGCTCCGGATTGGGGACGATGCCATAGCCGCTCAGGCGCTCGCGCATCCCGCCGCCGCTGCCGCTTTCTGCTTGCGGCTGCGCCTCGGTGAGCGCGGCATAGAGCGGATGCTTGTTCTCGCCCGCCACGCTGATCTTCGCGAACATCGGGAAATCCACCTCATAGGTGAGCCGGCAGAAGTCGGCGATCTCCGCATCGCTGCCGGGCTCCTGGCCGCGGAAATCGTTCGCGGGAAAACCGAGCACGGCGAAGCCGTCTTCGCGATACTTGCGGTAGAGCTCTTCCAGGGCCTCATATTGCGGCGTCAGCCCGCACTTCGAGGCGACGTTCACGACCAGCAGGACCTGCCCGGCATAGTCCTCCAGCTTGGCCTCGCGGCCGTCGATGGTGTTGATCGGAATCTCTTGAACTGCCGTCGCCATGTCGTCCTCCGTGGCTATGTCGCGCAATCGTTAGCACGAGTGGGCGGCATCAACCCGAATCAAAATTTGCGGCCGGAGGCAGATGCTGCTCGCGAGCCCGATCACGCACGCGACTCATCCATTGGCGTCGAGGCTAGAGCGCTTGTCCACCACGGTGAGCGCGGCGACGGAACGCCGCGTAGGCGCCGCCGCACAGCGCGACGGTGAGCGCGCTGGCGAGAAGCTCGCTGCGCAGTTCCGCCACGAACGCCATCGCCGCCAGCACCACCATGATCGCGGCGATGGTGGCATAGCTCGCATAGGGGAACAGCCACATCCGGATCGCCAGTCGCTCGGGGGCGGTCGCCTCGATCCGGCGGCGCTGACGGATCTGGGCGATGCACACCAGCAGGTAGATCACCAGCATCAGCGCGCCCGACGCGCTGACGAGGAAGCTGAACACCAGCTCTGGCGACAGTACCGAGGCGGCCAGCGCGGCATAGCCGAACAGGCTGGCGACGAGCGTCGCGCGCACCGGCACCTTGCGGGCGTTGACCTGCACCAGCCATTGCGGCGCATCGCCGCGGGCGGCGAGGCCGAACAGCACACGCGAGGTGACGTACAGGCCCGAATTGAGGCAGGACGTGACCGCCACCAGCACGACCGCGTTCATGATCGTCGCCGCCGCGGGAATGCCCATGACCGCGAGCGCCGCCGCGAACGGCGACCGGCCCGGCACGACCGCCGTCCACGGCAGCACCGAAACGATCAGCGTCATCGACAGGACGTAGAACAGGAGGATGCGCAGCGCGACGCTGCCGGTCATGCGCGCGATCGTGCGCGCCGGCTCGCTCGACTCCGCCGCGGCGACCGTCGCGATCTCGGCGCCGCACAGCGCGAAGATGACGCTGGTGACGCCGCCGAGCACGGCGCCCCAGCCATGCGGTGCGAAGCCGCCATGCGAGACGAGATTGCCGAAGGTCGGCCCGTGCGGCGCGGTGATGCCCGTGGCCCACAGGCCGGCGATGGCGATGAACGCGACGATCGCGCCGACCTTCGCGGAAGAGAGCCAGAACTCGAACTCGCCGTAGGAGCGGGCCGAGAGCAGGTTCACCACCGTCATCGATGCGAGCAGGACGACACCGATCTGCCACACCGCGAACGGCAGCCACAGATGCAGCACGACCGCGCCGGCGATCGCCTCGACCGCGACCACGATCACCCAGAAATACCAGTAGAGCCAGCCGCTGACGAAGCCGGCGCCGTTGCCGAGCGAACCGCGGATCAGTTCGGTGAAGGAACCCGCCGACGGCGACAGCACCGCCATCTCGCTCAGCATCCGCATGATCATCAGGATGACGATGCCGGCCATCGCGTAGCTGACGACGACGGCGGGGCCGACCGTGGCGATCGAGGTGCTGCTGCCGACGAACAGGCCGGCGCCGATGATCCCGCCCACGGCGATCATCGCGACATGGCGGGACTTGAGCGTGTGGCCCAGCGCCGGTGGCGGGGCTTCCTCCGAATACGGCTTCTCGATGGTCATGCACGGTCCCGATGGCTGTACGGGGGCGACCTTAGCTGCGGCCCCCGCGCGTGCCATCCCTTTCCGCCCCGCCCTAGTGCGCGGCGGCGGTGCGCTGGCCGGGGTAGAACAGCCGCATCGACGCGGGCGCACCGCATTTGCGGATCAGCTTGTCGACGATCGACGCGCGGATCGCGATGAGCGACTCTGACGACATCGAATGCTGTCGCTGCCGCGCGACCTCCTCGCCGACGAACGGCGCGGCGTTCGCCGGCGTGCTCGCCCCGCCGAGCCCGAAGACGACGAAGTTCATGAGGTCGGCAAGCTCGGCATTGTCCGTGATCCGCGAATGCGCGACGTTGGGAAGCCGGATCAGATAGGCGCGGCCCTCGGGCAGGCACATGAAATGGCCGACCCGCTCGCGCAGCACCGGGATCGCGGCCGGTGCCGACGTGCCCTGGATGCCGTGGCAGCCGCCGCACTGCTCGATATAGTCGGACTGCGGCAGCGTCAGCTCCGCCGGCGTGGCGGTGGCCGGACCCGTCGTGGCGGAGCCTGCCGCCACCGCGCCGCACAGGAACAGCGCCCCAGCGGCGATCCGGGCCGACGCGTTCATCGACGCACGCGACCCCCGCTACTGCGCTGCGCCGACCAGCACGGCTGTCGAGCAGTGATATTCCATGCTGTCGATGCCGAAACACCAGATGATGTCGTTGTTGGTCTGCGGTGCGTAGATCTGCGTCTCGCGATCGGTGTTGTCGCAGCCGCACTGGCCGCAGGCCGGCTTACCGCAGCAATCGCGGTAGGCGATCAGATAGGCCTTGCCGTCGTCCGGGTTGATGCAGGTGCCAACCCACGACGTCGGCGACGGCTGCGCGCCAGCCGGGCACTGGTTCACCGCGCCGCCGCAGCAGGAGCATAGGAAGCCGTCGATCGCGCAATAGCGCCAGTAATCGCACTTCTCGGTGTCCTTGGTCTGCGCGTCGCGGGCGAACGCGGTGCGGCCCTGCAGCGAGCGATCCGGCTTCTCGGCGCGCGCCCGGCTGACCGGCAGCAGTGGAAAGAGCGGTGCCGCGACCAGCGCCACGCCGAGCCGGGAGATGATGCTGCGGCGCGAGGTCCGCCCGGCGAGCCGGCGCAGGAACTTCTCGCTGATGGTGTTGGCGTCGAATGTGCTCATGAGGAGCTCCCCGTTCAAAGTCTTGGTCAGGCTCGGCGTCGTCAGGCGGCTTTCGCCTTCAGCCCGGTGATATATTCCTGCACCGATTTCAGGCCCATCTCATGGGCGACGATCAGGCTCTCGAGATGCTCGCGGCTGTTCACCAGCCCCTTGGAAAGCACGGTGCCGGTCTCGTCGAGCAGCACCGAGTGCGGCAGCTTCTCGACCCCGTAGGCGCGGCCGACGGTGGGGCCGTTGACGAACGGGAAGCTCTCCATGCCCATCCGCGCGATCATCGCCTGCTGCACGGCGACATCGTCGTCGCCCACGAATACCAGGTCGATCCGCTCGCTCTTGGCAAAGGACTTGGCGATCGGGATGAGGTTCTTGCACAGCGGACACTGCGCCGAGACGAACATCAGCATGCGGAGCGTTCCCGACGGCAGCGTGCCGCCGAGCTGGATCGCGCTGCCGTCGATCGTCGTGACGTCGAGCAGCGGCGCGGCATCGCCTGCGGCGGGCCCGCTCGAGGTCGATAGCGCGCCGGCCGGTGCCACGCGGACGTGCAGCACGCCGACCTGCTTGGCCAAGGCGAGCAAGGCCGTTCCGAGCAGGAGGATCAGCACCCACGAGACGATCTGCGAGACGATGAGGGCGGTCAGCATGGCGATGTCCTAGCGATGCGAATGGGCCGGGTGCGCAGCCGCGAGCGCGGCAAGCGCGTTGAAGATCAGGTAGGTCAGGAACAGCGAGAGGCCGGCAACGATCGCCACGGCCATCCCGGCGGCGTCCGGCCTACCCGGCGCGATCGGTCGCGGCGGCGAACACCGCGGTCTTCACCGTGCTCGGCGTACCCGCCGCGATCGGCCGCGGCAGCAGCATCGCGGCGAGCACGACGTTGCGCGCCACCAGCGGCCAGCCGAGCTGCTGGCGAAGCGCCGCATGGCCGCAGCCGCAATCGATGTGGTCGCGGCCGCGCTGGATGTTGATCGCCATCGCCGTCGCGAACAGCAGCAGCAGCGCGATCGCCGCCGCCGGCGCGACCGAGCGCTCGCCAAGGAGCAGCGCCGCGCCGATCAGCAGCTCCGCCGGCGCCAGCACCAACGCGGCGCCGGCGACGAGCGGTTCGGGCAGCAGCCGGTAGTTCGCGATCACGCCGGGCAGCAGGTGGCGGTGGCGCAGCTTGCCGATCGCGGCGGTGACGAAGACCAGCCCGACGCCGATGCTGGCCGCGAGCCCTTCCAGCAAGGCGAGGCCGTACGGCAAGGGCTCAGCGCTGCTCGAGCACGGCGATCACGCCGCCGCCTGCATGCTCCATGCTGCGCTTGTCCTCCATAGTATCGGCATCGAGCACCCAGGTCTTGCCCTTCCCCTCGTTGACGAAGAGCAGCGGCTTGTCGTCCTGTGTCACCTCGATATTGTCGACCGGGGTCTTCAGCTTGTGGCGCTTGACGACCTTGTGGGTGGCGAGATCGACCTTCCAGATCTCGTCGCCCGGCTCCTTCTGCGTCCAGTACTCGCCGACATGCATCAGCACGTAGAGCTGGCCGGTCGAGCGTTGGACGGCGCTCGGCTGGCGACCGCCAGGATACCAGTTGACGTCCAGCGGCTTGGTGCCGCCGCTCCGCACGTCCGCTGCCTCCTGCAAAGACCAGGGCGCCGCGATCTGGGGCGTCGCGCCGAGCGTTACCTGATAGACCAGGCCGGTATAGCTCACGAACGTCAGCGAAGAGCGGGTCTTGTCGAACACGCCATTGTCGAAGATCGGGTCGGCGGTTGCCGAGAAGAACGGTGCGCTGTGGCTGATCTTCGGCTTCGCGCCCGACAGCGAGACCGTCGCGAGCGACCCGTCCGCGCAAAGCGCGGCGAAGCCGTTGTCCGCGGTCGGATAGAGGCTCGCGCAGCCGGGCAGCTCGATCGTGCGGACGAACTTGCGACGCACCAGATCGACCACGTTGACCGATGACGAGGGCTGCATGTTGTAGACGAAGCCGAGCTTGCCGTCCGCGCTGAGGACGAAATTCTGCTTGCGGCTGCCGACGATCAGGCGGCCAGGGATCGGGATTTCGGCGGCGATGAGCAGCTTATGGCTGTCGTAGACGGTCACGATATCCTGTCGGGTGCCGCGATTGCCCTTGGTCCAGATACTTTCGGCGACGTAATAAAAGCGGCCGGCGGGATCGATCGCCATGTCGGAGCGGCCGCTGGTGTCGACCTGGCCGCGCATCTTGCCGGTGTCGCCGTCGAATATGCGGGTGCCTTCCATGCCGTAGCTGCCGCGAATGAACGCCCAATGCGGCACCGGAGGCACCATCGTGGCGGTGCTCGATTCCTCCGCTTCCGGAACGCCGGACGGACCCAGCGGCGGCGGCGGCGTGCCCGCGATCGGCTTGGGCGCCTCCTGCACCTTCTGCGCGGCCAGCGTCGCCGGCATTGCGATCGCGATGGCGGACAGGGCGGTCATCATCAGCAGGCGCGCGGCGCCGTCCATATTCTTGTGCGGGGTAGTCATTTCCGTTGCGTTCCCCTGATCCGTCGCGTTGCCTGGCCGAGCCCGGCCGCGATGTGCCCTCCCCGTACTCTGGACAGGCGTCAAGTTTCAGTCAAGCGCGATTCGCCTCCGTTCAGGCATCTTTTTCTGCATCGCAGCAGAGGACCCTGTCGGCGCCGGCCTGCCGCCGGCGCGTGCCACCAAAAGCCGCGTGAGGCTGCTAGAGCTCCGCCTGGCATCCGCCACGAAAAGGGTCGCGATTGCGACGACAAGGGCGGCAGCGGCCAGGGCAGCGAGGGCCGGGACACCTCCGCTGCCCACTGCGGTAGCGGCGACCAGCGGCCCGGCCGCCATGCCGAGACAATGCAGCGCGGCGACCAAGCGGCGCCTCCGGAGGGGCGCGTTAGCGCCAACCGCGAGCCCGGCGAAGCGGATGATGGCGAAGGTCGAACCGATGTTGAACAGGCACATCGACGCGATGAAACCTGGCCGGCCGAGACCGCCCGCAAAGGCGAGCAGCGGTGTCATCATCGCCGCACCGCACAGCAGGCCGATCGCCGCCGCCGACATCTTGCGCGCCGCGATCGAGGCGACGATGGCCGGCGCCACGCCGCAGAACGAGCCGATCGCCACGCCCATCCCGATGGCGGCGTCGCTCAGCCCCATGTCGCTGCCCATCGCGCCGACATAGCTCCACACCATCATGGTGACGCAGATGAACAGGAACAGGGCGACGGCCGCGGCCGTGGCGGAGGGCGCGGCCGCCACAACCGCCTGGCGCGGAGCCGGCGCGTCCACCGGTGCCGGTGCGGCCGGCCGCGCCGTCAGGACGAGCAGGAAGATCGCGGCCGGGCACAAAGCGAGCAGACGAACCGCGCTTGCCGGGGTCACAGCGTCGGCGACCAGCGGCAGCAGCGCCGTGACCACAGTCGACAGGAGCAGCTGGATCAGGAAGATCGTGCCGAAGGCGTGGTCCGGCTTCACGCGGGCAGCGGCGCCGGCCGAGCGCGTATAGATCAGCCCGACGCACAGCCCGAAGATCGCGCGCAGCGCCGCGATCGCCGAAAGGCCGGATGCCTCCACCATGGCGAGGCTCGCGGCGACAGCGATCAGCGCCGCGGCCAGCGCCGCGCCGCGGCTGGCAACGACGCCGCCGCGCCAGCATGCCATCGAGCCGGCGGCCATGCCGATCTGGCCGGCGCCGACCACCCAGCCATATTGATCGGGCGGAAGTCCGGTGCTGGTCGTGAGCAGCACGAGGAAGACTGGCTCGATGCCCGGCTGCAGGGTCGCGAGCGCGGCGATGGATCGATCGCGCACATGACCCGGGCTCGCCGCCATCCGTCACTCCGCTAAGCATCGCGCCCGCGCGCGGGCTGCGCGCGGTGCCTAGGCGGCATCCTCTGTGCTTCGCGGCCGATCGAACCGATTCGGCGCGTCGAAGTAACGAATATCTTGTGGGGTGATGGTCTTGGCAAGGTGGACAAGTGACATAGTCGCCATCGCCTTCATCCTTGGCATCTCCTCCTCCCACGGCTTGCCGTGGCCGGAAAACGGCGTCGTGCCCTCCATCGATGCGCTGATGAACAGCGATACGGCGTGCACCTCGTCCGAATCGAGGGCGGGGTTGAGGTCGGCTACGAACGTGCCGATGATGCCGTGGACGTGGCGATAGAAGCCGGCGACGCGCTCGGCGACGAACGGGTCGTGATTGGCCAGCGCCCACAATTCCGTGAACAGGTGGCTGGTGCGCTTGGTCAGGATGTCGTCGAGGCAGAGCACGATCGTCGTGACGAGCCGATCCTCCGGGCTCAGCCCCGGCTGCCGCACCGTCCGATCGAGCAGCCCCTCATAGGAGATCAGCAGTTCGTCGAGCAGGAGCTGGATCAGCAGCTCCTTCTTTGGGAAATGGTAGCTGAGATTGCCGACCTTCATCCCGCATTCCGCCGCCACCCGCCGGAGCGTGAACGCGCTTGTGCCCTCGTCGATCAGCACGCGCAGCGCCGCGGCCAGGATCTGGTCGACCGTGTCGCTGCCGCGCGCGTAGATGCCCGGCCGCTTCGCTAGGACTGCGCTTCCGTCGTTCATGTCAACGTTCCGTCACCCGATCGAATATGCAGGCTAGCAAAGCTTCTTGACGAAAGCTTGAAGCCTGTCCAGAATCTGGCCGAAAAGGAATTGGCGGGACTAGCCGGGCATCGCATCGGGCTTGCGAAGCCGGCGTCGGCAGACCCGCAAGGGTTGCGCCGAAGGCGCTGTCGGGACCATGGCTTCCTCTCGCATCACGCCCATTTGTCTGGACTGTAGTTCGATCGGAGTAGCGTCAGTGATGGTTTCGTGGAACAGGAAAACGGCCCGCGACGGTGCCAATCGCGCCCGTCTATGTGCGCTGACCGCCGGGATCGCGCTCGTCGCGATCGTCTCGCCGGTCGCGGCGGCGCCGGTCGGCGGGATGTTCGCTACGCGCTGTTCGATGTGCCACCAGCCCGATGCGGCCGGGCTCCCCGGCCAGTATCCGCGGCTGGCCGGCCGGGTCGGCGCGATCGCGGCCAAGGCCGACGGCCGGCATTATCTTGCGCTCGTTCTGCTCAACGGCATGTACGGCAAGATCGATGTCGACGGCCATTCGCTCACCGGGCTGATGCCGCCGGCGGCTGGCGCTTCCGACAAGGACGTGGCGGACACGCTGAACGCGCTGGTCAAGCTGCAGCCGCCGGCGAAGAAGATCGCGCCGTTCACCGCCGCCGAGATCGCCGCCGTCCGTGCCGAGGGGCGCAAGACCACCGCCCAAGTCGCGGCCGAACGCACGCGCCTCGTGGCTGCCGGCGTGATATCCTGAAGCGTCCGCTC
>CAXTTP010000076.1:0-10864 GCA_964247195.1 uncultured Sphingomonadaceae bacterium | reverse complement strand
GCCTCGTCGTGCTGATGATCGGCTTTTCGCTGATGCGCATCGGGGTGCAATATGCCGCAGGCGGCGTGTCGGCGCAGGGGACGCCTGCTTATGGCGCGGGCGCGAGCTGGCTGCTAGCGGGCATCGTCGTCGTCGCGACGCTGGGGCTGAGCTTCTTCGGCCGCGGCCTCTGGTCCACCGCCGCGGTGCTCCTCGGGCTGGTCGCGGGCTATGCCGCGGCGGTCGCGATGGGCAGGATTTCCCTCGCACCGGTCGCGGCGGCGGGCTGGTTCATGGTGCCCTCGCCGTTCCATTTCGGCTTCGCCGTCTCGGCCTCGGCGATCCTCGGCTTCTGCCTGATGGGCTTTATCTCCGCGACGGAATCGATCGGCGCAGTCTCGGCGATCTGCGAGGGTGGCGCCGGGCGGCCCGCGACGAACCGCGAGCTGATCGGCGCGACCTGCGCCGATGGGGTGGGGACCGCGCTCGCCGCCATCTTCGGAGCGATGCCGAACACCTCGTTCAGCCAGAATGTCGGGCTGATCGCGATAACCGGGGTGATGAGCCGGCATGTCGTGACGATCGGCGCCGTGTTCCTGGTGCTGTGCGGACTGGCGCCGAAGATCGGCGCGCTGATCACGACGATCCCGATCGAGGTGCTGGGTGGCGGCGTCATCGTCATGTTCGGCATGGTCGCGTCTGCCGCGCTCTCGATCCTGTCCGGCGTCGCCTGGACGCAGCGCAACATGCTGATCTTCGGCGTCGCTCTGTCGTTCAGCGTCGGCCTGCAGCTCGAGCCCGACGCGGTTCGCTACCTGCCGGAGACGTTGCGGATCATGCTGACCTCGGGCGTGCTCCCCGCCGCATTCGTCGCGGTGACGCTCAACCTCGCCATGCCGAACCGGCCAGCGACGGCCGAGGCGGGGGAGGGCGCGTCGCAATGACGAGCAGGCTGATGTCGCTGGTGTTGGCCGTGCTCGCCATGGCGACCGTGTTCGATCCGGCATCCGCGGCGGCGCGGCGCAAGGTGATCATCGATCAGGATCCGTTGGAGGGCCCCGGCGTCCAGCCCATCCTGATGCTGCTGCAGGATCCCTCGGTCGAGGTCCTCGGCATCACGATCGTCAGCGGCGACGGCTGGCAACCGGAGGAGACGGCGGCGACGCTCCGGATGCTCGAGCTGATCGGCCGCAGCGATGTTCCGGTGGTGGCAGGCGCGACCTTCCCGCTGGTCAACAGCAAGGAGAGGAACACGCGCCGCGAGGCGCTCTATGGCCCGTTGGCGTACAAGGGTGCGTGGACGGATAGCTGGCCGACCGACAGCACGATGAAACGGCGGGAGCCCCATGCCCCCGACGTCGTGCCGTCGATGGCGGAAGGCGCCCCCGCCACCAAGCCGGCGCCCGGCAGCGCGGCCGAGTTCATGCTCGCCATGACCCGTCAGTATCCGGGTCAGGTGACGATCCTGGCGATGGGGCCGCTGACCAATCTTGCCTTGGCGCAGCGGCTCGACGACGGCTTTGCCGGTCGCGTGAAGGAGGTGGTGACCGAGGGCGGAAACCTGCTCGGGCAGGACGTCTCCGCCCGCCAGGACGAATTCGGCATGCAGGTCGCCTATTCGCCGCGCATGTCGTTCAACCAATATTGGGATCCGGAGGCCGCGCACATCGTCTTCACCGGCGCCTGGCCGAAGCTGACATTGGTCACGAACGACGCGAGCGAGCGCGCGATCGCGGACAAGGCGCTGCTCGACCGGGCGACGGCTAGCGGCAACCCCGTCGCCCGCTATGTGAAGCGCATCGCCCAGCCCGGCTATCCGCTGTGGGACGAGGTACAAGCCGCCGTCTGGCTCGATCCCGGGACGGTCACCCGGCGCGCCACGCTCTCGATGGATGTCGATCTGATGCCGGGCGCCAACTATGGCGCTCTGCTGACGTGGCCGGCCGGCAAGGGCCCGGGCCTCGGCGAACGGGAGGTGAACGTCGTCTTCGCTGTCGACGTGCCGCGCGTCGAGGGGATGTTCGTCTCGCGCATCGGGCGCTGACCCCAGGCCGCGATCCTCTGGCGCGAGGTAGTCGTCGCGGCTCGTGGCGCGCCTGCGTTCAGGAATGCACGACCTCGCGCGTGTCGAGCACCTCGGCGAAGGGCGCGAAAGTCGCCTGCATCTCGCGCGCCCACCGTACCGCCCCGGTGTCGGCACGATCAATCGCGGGCTCGGCATTCCGGCGGTCACCGATGATCAGATAGGCGTCGAGACCCTCCGCGCCGGCGACGATCGCCGGCAAAGGCGCGTCCGCCGCCTGCAACCGGAGGTCGCCGGGCCCATAGAGGCGGCCGCCGATAACGGCCGAGCCGTTGATCACCATGATCACCACCTCGGTGGCCCAGCTTGCCTTCGGCGCGGCCACCGCTCCGGCAGCGGCCGAAATTGCCCCCACCAGCGGCCCGCAATCGGTCTGCCCGATCGACATCGCCGCCATTCGGGTCGCGCCGACCTGCGGCCAGTCGCCGGCCTGCTCGAAGCTGAGGTCGGCGTGACCAGCGCGAATCTGCACGCCGAGGTTGGTGCGGATATCGGTCTCGCCCACCGACTCGTCCGGCAGAGGCTTGTCGATCCCGAGCTTTTTGTAGAACGCGTCCGAGGCTTCGTCCTGCCGTCTGGTGAATTCCAAATACTTCTTGTCGGCCGGGTGCACGCGGTGACCGCGCTTGTCGCCGAACACCAGCACGCTCCACAGCGGCTGGGTGTTGCGGACCGAATCCGGCCCAGGCTGTTCCGGGCCGTAATAGGCGCCTCCCTCCTGCAGCCGCGCCGCGCCGTTCGCGTAGAGCTCGCGGCCGACGTAGAGATCGCCGCTGAAGATCGTCCGGAAGGAATCGCTCCGGTGCATGTGGATGATCGGCGGGAACTTCTCCTCGTCGCCGGGCCGCACGGTGATGCTGACCAGCCCGACCATCGGGCCGCGCTCCGCGTCGCCGATGGCGAACGACATCATCCGCATGTCGTCGATGCCGGATGCCTGCCAGCCTTCCGAGGCGTGGAAGGAGATGTCTACATGATCGCCCACGAGTTCAGGCGAGCCGGCTGACAGAAACATGCTGCTGATCCTCTCTCCAGCCGTTTTGATTTATCTATTCAACGCTTCTCTGACGGTCAACCGGCCTACGAACTGCTTCTGAAAAGTCCAAAAGATGGTCGAAAAAGGACATTCCTGTGCGGTTGCGCGCCCGGTAGGTAGAACGGCAAGTAAACATCAGGCGCTCGACAAGAGGACATGACGCGCCGACCCGAGACGCATGCGGCGACTTCGCCGGGAACGCGATAAAACTGAACCTTTAGGAGACGAACGCCATGGCGAAGAACATCCTTCTCGTTTCGGGCGACGCCCATGCGGGCGCGCTGCCGGAGGGTTACCGCCAGTATTTCGAGCCCGAGTTTCGCTCCACCATCGACCAGCTGAAGGCCGATGACGCGCAGTTCATGACGCGCAGCATCATGCAGACGCGCTACTCGCCGGAGCAGCTCGAGCTGATCGACGAGCGCGAGGCGATCCGGACCGGCGGTCTCGCCGGCGGCGTCGACGACGTGCCGCGCCGCCTCCGCGAGATGGATGCCGAAGGTATGGCGGCCGAGCTGCTGTGCCCGGGGCACCAATTCGCGACCTTGCCCTTTTTCAGCATCATCAACAGGCCAGCTTCCGTCGAGCTACGGGCAGCCGGAGCGCGCGCCTATCACCGCTACCTGGCCGACATGATCTCGCAATCGAATCGGCGCCTCTACGGCCTCGGCGAACCCGGCCCATGCTACGACATGAAGGCGACCATCAAGGAGATGGAGTGGATCGTCGCGCATGGCTTCCCGTCGATCCAGCCGCCCGGCGCCACGGGCGACGCGGGCCTGCCGCCAATCGGCGACGCGCATTACGAGCCGTTCTGGTCGGCCTGCGAGGATCTCGGCCTCGTCCTAACCGCCCATATCGGCTATGCCGCTCCCCAGCGCGACGTCAGCGGCCTCATGGACTCCGGCGTCGTGGACGAAAACGAGCCTCCGCTCGAGGAGGACAGGCTGTCGCTCAGGACTGGCAGCCAGGCTGATACGGGCCTGCTCAAGAACGTCCTCTACGCAGTCCGCCGGTTCGCCGCCCAGCTCATGGTCACCGGCGTCCTCGATCGCCATCCCAAGCTCAAGATCGTCATGACGGAGTGCCGGGCGGACTGGGTTCCGGCGACGATCGCCGCGATGGACCGCGAATTCGCCGCCGGCACGCTCTCCATGAAGATGAAGCCGAGCGAGTATTGGCGTCGTCACTTCTTCGTCACGCCCTCCTCGCCGCGCAAGTACGAAGTGGCCATGCGCCACGAGATCGGTGTCACGCAGCTGATGTTCGGCACCGATTACCCGCATCCCGAGGGAACCTGGCCGAACACGCATGACTGGATCCGGACCACCTTCGACGGCGTGCCGGAAGCGGAGGCTCGGCTGATCCTGGGCGAGAACGCGGTCAACTGCTACAATCTCGATCGAGCGCATCTGGAAGGGATCGCCGCCCGGATCGGACCGAGCGCAGCGCAGCTCCTGTCCGGCGCGGACCGCGTCAAGCCGGCGCTGGTCGCCGATTTCCACAAGCGTGCCGGCTATGCGAACACGCCGGAGGCGGTCGAGGTAGCCGACATTCCCGAATTCTTCCGCGAGGAAGAGCATATGGTGGTGATGTAAGAGACTGCCCTGAGCGGGGCTTCTCGAGAACTGGCGAACGGCCCCGCTAAACAGACGCGAATGGCGTCAGCGGGCCGTCCGCGATCGCGACCGTCGAGGATCACGTTCTTCAATGCGAGAGCCGGGAGCAGTGGCGCGATAAATCGTGCCGCTGCTCCCGCCCTCGGTTCCTCCAAATGCCGCGGTCAGGCGACCGGAACGTCTCCGGTGACGTCTGTTGTGTGGGCACGGTCGCTCGAGATCCAGCTGTAGACGAAGCCGCCAGCCGCTGCCCCGGCAAGCGGTGCCAACCAGAATAGCCACAATTGCTGGAGCGCCCAGCCGCCGACGAACAGCGCTGGCCCGGTGCTCCGCGCCGGGTTGACGGACGTGTTGGTGACCGGAATGCTGATAAGGTGGATGAGCGTGAGGCAGAGGCCGATCGCAAGCGGTGCAAATCCGCGCGGAGCGTTGCCGTGGGTGGAACCCATGATGACGAAGAGGAAGGCGAAGGTCATCACGAACTCGCAGACCAGGCTGGCCTGCAGCGTGAAGTGTCCAGGGGAATGCTCACCGAAGCCGTTGCTGGCGAAGCCGCCGCTCAGATCAAAGCCCGCTTGACCGGACGCGATCAGATAGAGGATCGCCGCTCCCGCGACGCTGCCAAGTACCTGCGCGACGATGTAGCCTGGAAGATCGGTAGCCGGAAAGCGTCCACCCGCCCATAGGCCAACCGAAACGGCGGGGTTGAGATGGCAGCCGGAAACATGACCGATCGCATACGCCATCGTCAGCACAGTCAGGCCGAAGGCAAGCGACACGCCGACGAAGCCGATCCCCAGCTCAGGATAAGCAGCCGCGAGCACGGCGGAGCCGCACCCGCCGAGCACGAGCCATGCCGTACCGATAAACTCTGCAGCCCATTTCTTGATCATCGATCCCCCCTAAACCAGCGGCGCTTCAATCTTTGCAGCGCTCGGTCGGCCATAACCGAGCAAGCGGGACCATTCCAGCCGCACGCCTCTGTGGTCAGGCATCGTCCGCCCACTCGCTTGTGACCGGGGCGGAGCGCGATGGAGGTGTACCTGTCCGGCCACTCTCGGTCGTAGCCTGGGCTTAGCGGATGCGCTGCCGTCGGCTACATCGCAGGTCGCAGGGCATCTGCATCTAGAGCAATAGGGACGAGAGCGGCATGGAGTGGACGGTGCGACGGGCGACCATAGCGGACGCCGACCGCCTCGCGCTGATCGGTAGCGCGACCTTCCTGGAAACGTTCGCTGGCCTGCTCGACGGCGACGCGATCGTGGATCACTGTGCCCGGGAACATAGCTCGTCCGCCTATCGACGCTATCTGGGCGAGGGCGCTGAGGCATGGCTCGTCGAAACACGCTCCGGGATGGCACCCGTGGGCTTCTCGCTGCTGGGAGGCACCGACCTGCCTGGAAGCACGTCGGATGGAAGCGACATCGAGTTGAAGCGGATCTACACGCTTTCCCGCTTCCATGGTGGCGGCATCGGCTCGGCGCTGATGCGGCAGGCTGTGGATCTCGCCGAGCATAAGGGATGCCGGCGGCTCCTCCTGGGCGTATATGCCGGCAACGGTCGCGCTCGCGCTTTCTATACGAAGAGCGGCTTCGCTCAGATCGCGGATCGGCGCTTCGGCGTCGGTGACCGCGAATACGACGATGTCGTGCTCGCAAGGCAGCTCGATGGCGATCGGCCGACATCCTGAACGGCTGCTGCGGGTGGTTGGTTGAGCAACGACCGATCCATCCTGGAACCTGTCCGCTCGCGCGCCGTTCCCCGCACTACGATCGGCGCGAAGGGATTGCTATGGATTACAAGAAGTTGGGCTTGGGCCTGGGCGTCTTTTCGATCGCGCTCGGCGCTGCCGAGCTGTTTGCCAGCCATCGCATCACCCGCACGCTCGATGCCGAGGGGCATGAGGGGCTGGTGAAGGCGTTCGGTGCGCGCGAGCTACTGGCGGGCGCAAATCTGCTGGTGGCGCCGGCAGTGGCCACCAACGTGTGGAACCGCGCGGCCGGCGACGTGATGGACATCGCCGCCGCGGGCGTCGCGGTTCGAAACAGCCCGCAGAATAAGGCCGCGTGGGGTACACTCGCCTTCGTGGTTGCTGCGCTTGGGCTCGATGTATGGGTCGCGCGCGGCCTCGACAAGCAGACGGGCAAGACCGCGCCGTTCAGAGAAAGCGCGTTGACTGCGTAACGGGCCTCGGCCGTGCCGGCGCGGACCATAGTTCGGCGCGAAACGCCCGCCGGTTCCCCACGCGCTACCTTCAGGAGCCTACACCGATGCCGACGATCCAGATCATGGATCTCGATTTCTATTTCGATGAACTGAGCCCGTCGTCCGATCGGCCGGTGTTGCTCCTGCATGGATGGCCGGACGACGCCTCAACATGGGACGACGTGGCGCCAGCGATCGCGGCCGCCGGTCACCGCGTGATCATTCCCTCGCTTCGTGGCTTTGGCAATTCCCGGTTCCTCGATAGTGAAGCCCCTCGCACGGCGAACCCCGGCATCCACGCCATGGACATGATCGCACTCCTGAATGCGCTCGGCGTCGAGAAGTTAGCGGTTGTCGGCCACGACTGGGGATCCAACATCGCCGAGGCGCTGGCGGTCGGCTGGCCCGATCGGATCGAACGCATGGCCATGCTGTCGACGCCACCGCGGCTCGGTGGGATGCCGACGCCGCCGTTCGAGCAGGCACAACTCTATTGGTACCACTGGTTCATGGCGACCGAGCGCGGCGCCCAGGCTGTCCGCGCGGACCCGCACGGCTTTGCCCACATCCATTGGGTCAACTGGGCGCCGCCCGGCTGGTTCGACGAGGCGACGTTCCGCAAGGTCGCGAAGTCCTTCGACAATCCCGACTGGGTGGACGTCACGCTGCACAGCTATCGCTCGCGCTGGGAGAATGCCGCGCCCGATCCCCGTAGCGAATGGCTGGAGACGAAGATCAAGGCGACGACCAAGCTGTCGCTGCCGGTGCTGTTCATCAAGGGCGACGTCGATGGCGTGACCACGCAGGACAGCTTCGCCAAGGTCCCGGCGAAGTTCAGCGGTCCGTTCGAGATGGTCGGGCTGCCCGGCGTCGGCCACTTTCCGCAGCGGGAGGCGCCCGCCGCCGTTGCCGATCTGCTCGTCCCATTCCTGGGCGGCGCGCGCCCCTAACCCCACGAGGTCGACATGAGCTATCTTCGCTACCGTCCCGAGATCGAGCAGCCTGAGCCCCAGGAGCAGGAGACGATCGACGGCATCATCCGCGGCATGACCCAGCAGAGCGAAACCGTCGAACAGCGCGAGCACCACGCCGTTCGCGCCAGCCACGCCAAGTCGAGCGCATTGGCGATCGGCACGCTTGAGATCGCCGAAGCCCTGCCGCCGGAGCTTGCCCAAGGCCTGTTCGCGACGCCCGGCACGCACCCCGTGGCCGTCCGCTTCGCGCAGGGTCCAGGGGAGACGCTGGGAGACCGTGTCTCCACGCACCGCGGCATGTCGATCAAGGTCTACGACGTCGAAGGCGAGAAGCTGAGTGGCCACATGGCCGATACGCAGGACTTCGTCCTGGCCAGCGGCCCGACCTTCCCATCGGGCACGGCGAAAGGCTTCCTTCGCGACGGCACCGTCATCGGCAAGTCCGCCAGCCTGCCTGAGGGCGTGAAGAGCGCGGTTTCCGCCGGAGCGCGCAACTTCAATCACCTGCTCCATGCACTGGGCACGGAAAGCCCTAAGGCGGACTTCTTCGGCCATCCCTTCAGCCATCCGCTGGGCGAACCGTATTTCAGCCAGGCGCCCATCCGCTTTGGTGACTACGTCGCCAAGATCGGCGCCTTTCCCGTATCCGCGGCGCAGGCGGCGCTCGAGACGTGGCAGTTGGACCCGCACGAGGATGAAGACGGCTTCCGCCATGCCGCCGTCGCCTTCCTTCGCGACCATGAGGTCGTCTACGAGCTTCGCGCCCAGCTCTGGACCGATGCCGACACCCAGCCGATCGAGGATGCTTCGGTGGAGTGGCCGGTCGCGGAAAGCGCCTATCGGACGATCGCGACCCTGCGGCTTGCGGCACAAGACGCTTACAGCGCGGCACGTCAGCGCTATTTCGATGAAGAGATGACGTTCCGACCTGCGAACAGCCTCCTGGCGCACCAGCCGCTCGGCAGCGTGATGCGGGCACGGCTTCAGGTTTACCGCGCGCTCGCCGCGTTCCGGCAGCACGAGAATGGCGTCACGCCGGCGGCACAACGCGACATCGGTGAAGTGCCCGCCTGACGCGATCGACCATCCCGCTCGGGAGAACGCCGTGACCACGACCGAGGTGCTGCTCCAGCAGGGTTGGCGGGAGACGAACAGAACCATCAACGGCGTCCGGCTCCACATCGTCGAGGCAGGGGTCGAGGGGAATCCGCTCCTCGTCCTGCTCCATGGCTTCCCCGGGTTCTGGTGGGCTTGGCGGCATCAGATCACGCCGCTCGCCGAGGCCGGCTACCACGTCGTCGTCCCCGACCTGCGCGGCTACAACAGCAGCGACGCGCCTCAGGAGGTGTCGGCCCATACGATCGACATCCTTGCGGCGGACGTCATCGGGATCGCCGATGCGTTTGGCGCCGATCGCTTCCACCTGGTCGGGCACGATTGGGGAGCGGTGATCGGCTGGTGGGTCGCCGCCAAATATCCCGCGCGGCTCGAGCGTGTCGTGCTGATGGATGGGCCCCATCCGGATGTGTTGGCCAAGCAGGCGCTCAAGCACCCGACCCAGGCGCTGCGCAGCACCTATGTCGCCTTCTTCCAGCTCCCCCGGATACCCGAGGCGACCCTCGGCTCCTTCGACCATGCCGGGCTGAAGGCGATGGTCCAGCGCAGCGCCAAGGCGGGCGCGTTCGAGCCCGGCGCTCTCGACCACTATGCCCGAGCCTGGTCGCATCCAGGCTCCCTCACGGCGATGCTCAACTACTATCGCGCGCTTCGCGAGCGGCCGAAGACGGACGAGCCTGCCCGTATCCAGCCACCGGTCCTGATCCTGTGGGCGGGTGACGACGCGTTCCTCGAGAAGCACGTCGCCGAGGCCGGCCTCGCCCTGTGCGATAACGGCAGGCTTGAGATAGTCGAGGGTGCGAGCCATTGGCTGCACCTCGAACAGCCCGAGCGCATCAACGCGCGTATCGTCGAGTTTCTCGGAGAGGGGCGTTGAATGCCGGGCGCGTCGCGGTCGCGGTGGTGCTGCTGGGCGAGCAGGTGAGCGGTAAGCCCTCCGAGCTGATCGAACTCGAGCGAAAGACCGCTGCCAAGCTCGGCATCGAGACGCCGGCAGGGGAGATGCCCGCCACGACCACCGAGCAGTTGATCACGCACGGCGGACATCTCGCGCTCTCCGCCCTCGCCGGCGCAGCCTCTGCAGCCGTGGTACCGGAGGAAGCCGATGGCGCGACGAGCGGCGCGGCGTTCGGCATCGCCTTCTTCGTTGCAGCCTACGGCCTCACCCGCCCTGCGCTCGGCGTCACGCCTCCGCCTCGGCGCGAGCAGCCGCTACGCGCGGTGCAGCACCCGGTCGTGCATGCCCTGTTCGGGCTCACCACGGCGCTCTTCGCGCGCGCACAAGGTCCCGCAGCGCAAACTAGCAATGGCGACCCCACCGGCACGAGCATGCTGTTTTGCCAGAAAGATCATGCGCTTGGCCGCAACTCGCGCGCATCAGCAGCGTTGTCCGGTTCAGCAGAGGGAAGGTCTAACAATGAACGACACGACACGGCGACAGGTGATGACCGCCGCCACTCTCGGAGCTGCGGTGGCGGCCGTCGCGTCGCCGGCTGCCGCGCAGGCGGGAGCCGATGCCAAGGCCCGGGGCGGCAAGCAGGATCCGCGCACGAAATATCCCAAGCCGCCGTTTAAGGCGCAGTCGCAGCCTTGGCCGGGACTCGCCAGCCGGATGGATCCGCGTCCGGATCATGGCGAGACGAGCTATGTCGGTAGCGGCCGGCTGCGCGGCCGCAAGGCGCTGATCACCGGCGGTGACAGCGGCATGGGACGCGCCGCCGCTATCGCCTATGCCCGCGAGGGCGCCGACGTCGCGATCAACTATCTGCCCGAGGAGGAGCCGGACGCGCGCGAGGTGGTCGAACTCATCCGCCGCGAGGGCCGCAAGGCCGCGGCCATCTCTGGCGACATC